>JAABPT010000244.1 GCA_011391855.1 Burkholderiales bacterium | reverse complement strand
TGCGTCTGCTGCGCGACCGCGACCGCCCGTCGCGGCGCATGGAGCAGGCGGCGCTGGACCTGTTCGCGCTGGGCCGCGTGCGCGCGGGCGCCGAACAGCTGGCGTGCATCGACGCCGTCACCGCCCAGGCCGTGAGCGGGGTCGTGCAACACATGCTCGATCTCGGCGTGTCGCTGGCCATCACCGGCAGCGTGGGCCGCGCGGCCGGCGAGCGCGCGCGAGAAAGCCTGGTCCTGGCGGCATGAGTGTGGGCTGCATGAAACAACGCGCGCCCGGCCAGGCCGAAGGGCGCGCTGCGAATTGACCCCCGTCAATCCGGCAGGTAGCCTGCGCGCGGAACATTCCACAACCAAAGGAGCAACACGATGGCAACCAAGACGACAGCGAAGACGGCAGCCAAGACCGCAGCCAAGACGGCGCCCAGGACGACCGCCAAGGCACCGGTCAAGGCACCGGCCAAGACGGCAGCCAAAACAGCGGTCAAGCCCGCCACCAAGCCCAAGCCCGAGAAGAAGACCCTGATGGCGAAGATCGGTGACGCCGTCGATGCCGCCAAGGTCAAGGCGAAGAAGATGGGCGCGTCGATCGCCAAGCGTGCCGAGGGTGCCGCCACCGAGGCCAAGCGCGAAGTGCGCAAGGCCGCGACCGTGGTCGAGAAGAAGGCACACACGGCCAAGGTCCAGGTGCAGCGCAAGGTGCACGAGGTCGAGATCGACGCGAAGAAGGCGCTGGGCAAGGCCGAGCGCACCGTCAAGAGCACGGCGCGTGCTGCCAAGGCCGACGGTGAGAAGGTGCTGGGCAAGGCCGAGCGCGCCGTCAAGCGCCAGGTGAAGGCGGCCGCCACTGGCGCCAAGAAGGCCGCGGTGAAGGTGGAGCAGGCCATGAGTGCCAAGCCCGCGGCGGCGAAGAAGCCCGCTGCGCGCAAGGTGGCCGCGACGAAGGCGGCACCGGCCAGGAAGGCCGTCGCGAAGTAGCCGGAAGCGGCGCACCAGGCGGACGGGCAGCAGCAGCAGCAGCGGCCGCGGCCGCGGCCGTTGCACTGCCGTCCCGGGGTGGCTCAGAACCGCAGCTTCAGGCCGCCACCCAGTGCCCACTCCCGGCCGCGCGCGCCCTGTGGCGAGTCGCGCGGCCAGAAGTGGCCCACGATGATTTCACCGATCAGCCAGTCCTCGTGGATGGGCTGCTCCCACTTCATCTGCAAGCCATAGTCGGACACCGGGACCTCGGAGTCTTGCTCGCCGCTGAAGATCAGTTCGAGCGAAAGCAGTCGCTGCGCGCCGCGCGTCTGGTAGGCGCCCAAGATGCTCGACCACTCGAAGGCCCGCAACTCCTGCGTGATGGTGGCCGAGTTGAGCCAGCGGCCGGCGAGCGTGGGTGAGAAAGCATGTGAATACGACGCCGTGGTGGTCGACCCGAGCCGGTCGTCGACGCTCCAGAACACCGTCTCGCGGAATTCGATCCGGTCGACATCGCTCAAGTCCCAGGCGTGGCGATAGCGTGCCTGTGCATACGGCTTCAGGCCGCCACGGAAACCCAGCCGAAAGTCGATCAGGTCGTACAGGGTCAGGCCGAGGCCGGCAAAGAAGGACGGATCGGCGGCCTCCTGCTTGAGCAGCAGCTGCTCGCGCGAGAACTCGTCGGGCTTGTCCTTGACGACGTCCCGCGGGTCGTCGCGGCCCACGAACAGATAGGCCTGACGCTCGATATTGGGCAGGTGCATGCGGGCGCTGAAGCGCAGGGTGGCGTCGAGGTCTTCGCCCTGGCGCGTCCACAGGTGCAGGCTCAGGCGGCCGTCGCTCACCTCTCCGCCGTCGTCGAAGGGCTGGTCGCCGAACCAGCCGTCGACGCCGCGTGCAAGCCACACGGTGGCGGCGCGCACCGCCCGCCGCGTGGAGGCCAGGACCCCCAGGGCTTCGTCCACCGGGGTCGTCGCCGGCGCCGCGTCCAGCGTGCCGTTGCCAGGCGCAGGCGCAGGCACTGCCGCTGACGCAGCCAGCAGCGGCGCGACCGCCTCGGCGGCGGCCATCGGCGCGCTGGCGCATGCGAGCGCCGCCGACACCAGCACTCGCAGGCCTCTGGACCGCGGCGGTAGGCAAGTCACGGCGTGGCCTTCGCCGCAGCGCGCTGGAGTTCGGCCTCGAGCCAGGGCAGCAGCTCGTCGAAGACCCGGCCCGCCGCCTGCGACAGCGCTGCGGCGGCGGCGGCACTGTCGGCGCTGGAGGTTGGCACGGCCGCCGCGAACGATCGACGCGCCACGCGGCCCGGCCGGCGCCGGTCGAAGAGCTCGGCTGTCAACGCCAGCCGGGCCTGGCCGGGCAGCACGCTCACGTCGTGGTGCAGCAAGTCGATGGCCAGGGTCAGCAGTTCGGAGTCGAGCGCGATGGCCGCGCGCTTGCCCATGCCGCCCGAGAGTTCGCTCGGCCGCCGCGCGCCGGCCTCGGCCGGCAACCCGGCCTGTGCCAGCCGCAGCGCCACCAGCGCGTCCGCGCTGGCCGGCGCCAGCCGCGTGTGTTCGCGTGAGGGCACGGCCACATTCTGCGCCGCGGTCAGCGAAGAGAACAGTGCCCGGTCCTGGAACATCATGCCGAAGCGGCGGCGCAAGGCGTCGAATTCGTGCACCGACGCGCGCCAGATATCGGTGCCCAGCAGCGAAACGCGGCCGGCCGTGGGCCGGTGCAGGCCAATCATCTCGCGCAGCAGCACCGACTTGCCGGTGCCGCTGGTGCCGCTGGTGCCGCTGGTGCCTATCAGCCCGACCATCGCGCCGCGCCCCACCGTGAAGCTCACGCCGTCGTGCCCCGTAGTGGCGCCGAAACGCGTGGCGATATCTTGCACATCGAACCGAACTGGGCCGTGAAGGCGGCGCCCGAGCGGCCGGCCACGATGATGGGGGCGAACTCGCGCGTGACACCGATGCCCACGCCGTCGACGACGAAGATGTTGGCGCCGTACTTTTCGGCCTGGAGCCCGAACAGGTCGGTGATGACGACGCCGATCAGCAGCGTTACATGCGAAACCACGGGAATCACATTCAGGCCCGTCTGTTCCAGCTGCATCGTCAATTCGCGCGCGCGCAGGCGCCGCGGCCGCGCTGGCCAGATGCAGGCGCATCGGGTCCAGGATGCGCGCGTTGATCGAATTGAAGCCCATCCAGGCGAAAACCTCGGCACCGGCAGCCCCGGCGCTGCGCTGCAGGGCGCGCAGCAAGACCAGGGCCGCGGCACTGTCGATCTGCACCATCGACGGCAACGAGGGTCAGCTCCGCGCTGGCGGTGTGTTCGTTCAGAACACCGTGCCGTCGCTGTCGATGCGCAGCGGCGGCGCACCGTCGCCACGCAGTTCGGCCGCCAGTTCGCGCCCTGCCGCCCAGGTGCCACCCTCCAGGATGCAGGCCAGCGGCAGTTCCTCGGCCGTCTTGCGCAGGCGCTGGCGCACCAGTACGGCCAGTTCGTCGAGCAGCGTCACGGTGAGCGCTCGCCACTCGACGATGAATTCGTCGCCCGGCTTCCAGGTGCGCGCCAGGTCGCGCAGGTCGCGCGGCACGATCACGCCGCAGTCGATGAACAGGCCGCCGTTGCGGTATTCGGGCAGGCCGGTGAGGGCGTCCAGGCCGGTCACCTGCACGCCGGCCCACTGCAGCGGCTCGAGCAACGAATAGGTGAGCCATTGGCTGAGCTTGTGGAAGGGCACCCAGCCGTCGGTGGTGGGGTCGCTGCCGTTGCCGGTGGCGGCACCCGCCCAGCGGTGCGGCCACACGTCGCCGGCCGGCAGCCCCTGCACGCGGCTGCCGCTGGTGAAGATGGGCGAGAGCAGGCGCAGCACCGCGCCCAGCACTTCGGAAGCACTGACCTGCGTGCGCGTGCCACCGGCGGTGAGCTGGTCGAACAGCCG
>JAABPT010000243.1 GCA_011391855.1 Burkholderiales bacterium | reverse complement strand
GGACGATGTCATCGACGGGGGAGTTCGCGCTCCCCCACCGGGCCGTCGTGTCCACGGCGGCCGGCTTCCAGCATCCACCCCGGGGAACCGCATGCCCAGTCGCCGATCGTTGTTCAAACACCTGCTCGCAATGACCGCCTGCGTCGGTGCGCTCACCGTCTCCGGCGCCGCCGTCGCCCAGTCCGCGAAGCCGAAGATCGCGGCCGACCTGGCACGCGCCGTCGGCGCACAGGCGCTGCCCCCGGTCACCTGGGCCAAGACCCTGGGTGGCCAGCTTCATGTGAAGGTCATCATCGTCTCGAACAGCGCCGACCCGCGCCTGGCCGTGCTGCGCGCTGCCGTGCTGGCCCACGGCGGCTCGGTGTACAGCGTCTTCGCCGCAGTGCGCGGCATGGCGGCCCTGGTGCCGGTGTCCGCGTTGCCCGCGCTGGCCGCGCGCGGCGACGTGCTGGCCATTGCCCCCAACCGCGGCACGGCGCGCACGGGCAGCCTGGTGGCCGACGCCACCGGCGTCTCGGCGCTGCCGGGCCACGGTAGCGCCAGTGCTTTTGACGGCCGCGGCGTCGGCATCGCGGTGCTCGACTCCGGCATCGACTGGGACCACCGCAACATGTTGGACGCCGCCGGCAAGACGCGTGTGGCGCAGGCGATCGACGTCGTGGGGCTGAACAAGCAGATCGTCGGCACCGGCTGGGCACGCGGCGTGGACTACAGCGACCGCGTACGCCAGCAGTTCAGCGTCGACGGCAGCGTAGGCCTGGACCAGTTGGCCAAGCCGCTGGCGCCCAGCGCCGTGCTGCCCGACCCCAACGGCCACGGCACGGTGGTGGCCTCCGTCGCCGCCGGCCGCGGCGGCTACCAGACGCCCGACTCCAGCGGCGTGGCGCCGGGCGCCACGCTGTACGACGTGCGTGTGCTCGACGAGCGCGGTGTCGGCACCGTGGCCGACCTGCTGGTGGGCATCGACTGGGTGCTGCAGCGTTCGCGTTTCCACAATATCCGGGTCATGAACCTGAGCCTGGCCGCCAACGGCACCGACTCGTTCGTGGTCGACCCGCTGGCACGTGCCGCGCGCAGCGCCGTGGCCGCCGGCATCGTGGTCGTGGCCTCGGCCAGCAATGCCGGCAAGAACGACGCCGGGCAGGAGGTCTACGGCGCCATCAGCTCGCCCGGCATCGAGCCCTCGGTCATCACCGTGGGCGCCACCAACCCGTTCGCCACCGCCGTGCGCAGCGACGACGCCGTGGCCGGCTTCAGCTCGCGCGGCCCCACCCGCAGCAGTCTCACGCTGCCCAGCGGCAGCCGCTGGGTCGACAACGTGCTCAAGCCCGACCTGGTGGCGCCGGGCAACCGGCTGCTCGGCGCCGTGGCCAACAAGAAGAACCAGCCCGCGCCCAGTGGCAACCTGCTGGCCACGCTGTACCCCACGCTGATGCAAGGCGCGCAGGCGCAGGGTGCGGCACAGGCCACCGACGCGGAACTGATGCAGCTCAGCGGCACCTCGGTGGCCGCGCCTGCCGTGGCCGGCGCCGCAGCGGTGTTGCTGCAGGCCAACCCGGGGCTGACGCCGCCGCTGGTCAAGGCCATCCTGCAGTACACGGCGCAGCCGCTGCCGCAGGCCAACCTGCTGCAGCAGGGCGCTGGCCAGTTGAACGTGGAAGGCGCGGTGCGGCTGGCGCAGGCGCTGCGCACCGATATCGGCAGCGCACTGGCCAGCGGCCAACTGGGGGGGAACAGCGCCCTGCTGGCCCCGGGCAAGTCGATGCCGACGCCGCGGTCCACGCTCAACGGCCAGAGCTTCGACTGGGGCCGCATCGCCTACGCCGGCGGCAGCCACCTCGTCAGCGGCGACGCGCTGTTCACGAAATTCCAGTCGATCTACGACCCCGGCCTGACCTGGGTGCGCCAGATCGCCCTGCGCAATACCGTGCAGTACCTGCCCGGCAGCGTGAACGTGGCCGCGAATACCGTGCCGCGGGCCGTCGTCGAGACCAATGCCGTCGGCATGCAGCAGCCGCTGATCACGAAGGACGTGGTGCTGCTCGACCGCCTGGCCGGCAGCAACTCCGCCGCGCAAGGGGGTGGCGTGTTCGTGCCCACGGCCACCCTGGCCGAGCAGGCCGCCGCGGGCGCGGGCTTCATCCTGAGCGAGGGCTTCATCCTCAGCGAAGGCTTCATCCTGAGCGAGGGCCTGCACGTGCCGCGCAGCGTCATTGGCGACGGCTTCATCCTCAGCGAGGGCTTCATCCTCAGTGAAGGTTTCATTCTGAGCGAGGGCTTCATCCTCAGCGAAGGCTTCATCCTGAGCGAGGGGCTGACGCTCGGTCACGGTTTCATCCTGAGTGAAGGCTTCATCCTGAGCGAGGGTTTCATCCTCAGTGAAGGCTTCATCCTGAGTGAACTGCTGGCCGACCCGGTGGGCGCGTTCGACGCCAGCCTGCTCGGCGGGCCCTGACCGCAGCTGGCCGGCCGCCGCGGCTGGCCCGTGCGGCGGCGGGTTCCCGATCCGGCCTGAAGGTCCCCGACCAGACGGCCGATAAGACAGCCATGAGCCACCCGCCCCGCAACGAGCGCAGCGCCGACGCCGGGCCGAAGCCCGCCTCGCCGCGGGTCGGCCTCTGGTCGCGCTTCAGGCAGCGGCACCTGCACGATTACAACGCCACCGCCACCGCGCGCTGGCTGGCGCTGGCCGCGGCGGGCGCCCTGGCGGCAGCGTGGGCGCTGTGGCAGCTGGCGGCGTTGCCGGTGCCGGACCTGTGGCGCGTGGCGCTGGGCGTGGTCTTCGTGGCCGTGGTGGCGCTGTTCCCGGTGCACATTCCGCGCACCAAATATTCGATCGGCTTTGCCGACGTCTTCGTCTTCGCGCTGCTCGCCCTGCACGGTGCGCCGGCGGCGGCCCTCGCGGTGGGCGCCGAGGGCCTGGTCGGCGCCTGGCGCACGTCCAAGCGCCTGACCAGCCGCGTCAGCACGCCGGCCGCGGCCACCGCCACCATGGTGCTGTGCGGGCTGGGCTACGAGGCCCTGCACGTCTTGCTCGAGGCGGCCGGCCTGCCGGCCGCCACGGCCCTGCTGGCGGCGCTGTGCCTGGTGGCGCTGCCTTACTTTGCCGGCATCACGCTGCCGCTGCTGTCGGTGATGGCGGCCAAGAACGGGCAGCGGCTGTCGCTGACCGACTGGGCGCAGAACTACAGCTGGCTGGCCGCGATTTACCTGATGTCCGCCGCCGTGGCGGGCGTGCTGGCGATCAATGCGCGGCAGTTTGGGCCCGTCGTCATCGTGCTCGCCGCCGCCGTGGCCAGCGCCGTGCTGGCCCTGGTGCATTACTCGTTGCGCCGCCAGGAGGCCGACCACCAGGCGCAGGAGGCGCGCATCGCCGAGGCGCAGCGCGAAGCGGCACTGAACCAGCAGCGTTTCACGGCCGCCTTCACCCACGCCGCCATCGGCATGGCCATCGTGCGGCCCGACGGCAGCATCCTGCAGGTCAACCAGGCCTTGTGCAGCCTGCTCGCGCGCACCGAGCCGGCGCTGCTGGGCCGCCGTTTCGACGAGCTGCTGCACCCCGGCGACGACCAGCTGTTCAGCCGCCGCGTCGACGGCCTGGTCGACGGCAACGGCGAGCCGTTCTCGATGGAGCTGCGCTGCCGCAGCGCCGGCGAACGCCAGCTCTGGGTGTCGCTGCACTGCGGCCGCTTCAGCGACCCGGCCAGCGAACGCAGCGGCCTCATCTACCAGCTGCACGACATCACCTCGCGCCGCGTGGCCGAAGGCGAACTGCACCACATCGCCTACCACGACAGCCTCACCGACCTGGCCAACCGCAACTGCTTCAACGAGCGGCTGGAGGTGGCGGTGGAGCGCACGCGGCTCGACGATTCGCTGCGCTTCGCCGTGC
>JAABPT010000242.1 GCA_011391855.1 Burkholderiales bacterium | reverse complement strand
TCTGGCGTGCGGTCCGCGACAGCGGCAACCAGCCCGGCACCAGCAGTCTGCCAGGTGCGGAGATGGGGGTCCTGGTGCAGCCGTTCGTGCAGTACCCAGGTTCGCAGCTGACCACCGCGGGCGAAGCCTGGCGCCAGGTGCGCAACAACTGGATCATTCCGTACGGCGGCGCGCTGCTGCTGATTGCCCTGGCCACGCTGGCCCTGACCTATTTCGCCAAGGGCCCGTTCGGCGGCCCGGTGAAGGACACCGGGCGCAAGATCGAGCGCTTCACACCGTACGAGCGTGTGCTTCACTGGTCCACGGCCATCACTTTCTCGCTGCTCGCCATTTCCGGCATCGTCATGGCCTTCGGCAAGTTTTTCATGCTGCCGGTGATGGGTGCCACGCTGTTCGGCTGGCTGAGCTTCGGACTGAAGACCTTGCACAACTTTGCCGGGCCGGTGTTCGCCGTCGCGCTGATCCTGTTTTCGGTCAAGTACCTGGCCGACAACTTGCCACGGGCCGGCGACCTGGGCTGGCTCAAGAAAGGCGGCGGCCTGTTCGGCGGTCATCACGTGGCCTCGCACCGCTTCAACGCCGGCGAGAAGATCGTCTTCTGGATCGGTGGCATCGTGCTCGGCCTGGCCGTCGTGGCCTCGGGGCTGGTGCTCGACGGACTGGTTCCCGGCTTCGGCGAAACCCGTGGCGGCATGCAGGTCAGCCACATCGTCCACGGGGTGGCCTCGGTATTGATGATGGCCTTGTTCTTCGGCCACATCTATATGGGTACGCTGGGCATACCCGGCGCCTTGGACGCCATGAAGACCGGCTACGTGGATGAGTCCTGGGCCAAGGAGCACCATGAACTCTGGTACGACGACGTCAAGGCCGGCAAGATTCCTGCGCTGCGTTCGTCGTCCACCCCGCCAGCCATGGGCGCTGCGCCTCGGCGAGCCTGACACAGTCAACGAACGGTTGGAGAACTCGTCATGAAGACCACGTCACTTGCCGCATCGACCGCCGTCCTGGTGATCGGGGCAGCACTCCTGGGGGCGCCCGCCTGGGCCAAGCTGCCGCCGCCGAGCGACGAAGCCAAGGCCAAGGCCGCCGAAGCCGCAGCCAAGACGGCCTGGAGCGGCAAGGTCGACGCGTACAAACTCTGCAAGTCCATGGACGCCACGGCGGCTCAGTACTACACGCAGGCCAAGATGGCTGGCAAGGAAGTGAAGCCTCCTGTGGCCACTGCGCCCTGCGCCGACCCCGGACCCTTCGTCTACACCCCGCCCGAGGCTGCGCCTGCAGCAGCAGCCGCAGCCGCGCCGCCGGCAGTGGCCGCCGCGCCGGCCAAGAAGTGACGCCGCCCTCAGCCCGCCATGCCGGTACTGCCTGAGGGTCAGCGCGCCGCAGAGCTTCAGCCTCCGGTCAACGCGCTCGACTGGGTGCCGGTGGCCGGTGCGCCGCGTCTGACGCAGTCCTCGTGCGAGTTGCTGCGCGAAATTCAGATCCTGGACGAATACGGAGACCGCCGGACCATCCACATTCCGGCCGAGCGACCGCTCACCGTCTTCGTCGACAAGCGCGAACTGGTCACGCTCATGACCCTGGGCGCTTGCCCCGAACTGCTGGTGCTCGGCTACCTGCACAACCAGCGGCTCATCGCGCGCGTGCAAGAAGTCGAATCCGTCACCGTCGACTGGGACGTGGGTGCGGCCGCCGTGCGCACGCACCACGGCGTGGAAGACATGGCGGCCAAGACGGCGCACCGCGTGGTCACCACCGGCTGCGGCCAGGGCACGGTATTCGGCGACGTGATGTCGCAGCTCGACACCATTAGCCTGCCCGACGCACAAAGCGCACGCATCCGCCAGACCACGCTGCACCGCATGCTCGAAACCATGCGCCAGCGCGACAGCATCCACCGCAAGGCGGGGTCGGTGCACGGCTGCGCACTGTTCCGCGGTGGCGAGATGCTGATGTGCGTGGAGGACGTGGGCCGGCACAACGCCATCGACACCATAGCCGGCTGGATGGCCCTGCACGGCGTGGGCGGGGGCGACAAGGCTTTCTACACGACCGGCCGCCTGACCAGCGAGATGGTCATGAAGGCCGCCCAGTTGGGCGTGCCGATCATCGTGTCGCGCAATGGCGTCACGGCGATGGGGCACGAATTGGCGTTGCGGTTGGGCATGGCGTTGTTCGGCCGCGCCGCCAACCGGCACTTCCTTTGCTACACGGGCGTGGAGCGCTTCGACTCCGAGCCCGAGCCGCAGCGCGCGGCCGTGCGCGTGGTGGCGGGCTGACGCCGTCCTTCGAGCCGTGGTGGCGGGGCGTGCGCCGCGCCGGCGCGGCCGGGTCGGCGAATGCCTCAGACCAGGCCGTCGAACAGCCAGACATCCACCCGTTCGCCAGCGGCCACCGATCCCTGGTCGTGTTGCAGCACCACCAGCGCATTGGCTTCGCTCATGCTGCGCAAGATGCCCGCGCCTTGCGAACCCGTGATCTGCACCTGCCAGCCGCCTTCGGGTGCGGGGCTCAGGCGGCCGCGCTGCAGCTCGGTGCGGCCGGGCCGCTTGCGGATCGCGTGGACGCAACGCGCCTGCAGCACCGGCAGCGGGTCGGGGCTGGCGCCGGCCAGTTGCAGCAGGCCGTCGCGCACGAAGGCGTAGAAGGTCACCAGCGCGGCCACCGGGTTGCCGGGCAGGGCGAAGAGCCAGCTCGAACGGCCGCCGGCATGAAGCGGACCGAAGGCGAAGGGCCGGCCCGGCCGCATCGCCACTTTCCAGAAGGCCACCTCGCCCAGGCGCGCCAGCAGCGTGCGGGTATGGTCGGCGTCGCCGGCGCTCACGCCGCCGCTGGTGAGCACCACGTCGGCCTGCGCGATGGCGATCTCCAGCGTGGCCTGCAGCGCTGCCGGGTCGTCGCGAACGAGGCCGAGGTCGACGATGTCCATGCCCAGCCTTTGCAGCGCCGCCATCAACGCGTAGCGGTTGCTGTCGTAGACGCAGCCGGGCGCCAGCGCCTGCCCCAGCGTGCGCAGTTCGTCGCCGGTGGAAAACAACGCCACCCGCAGCCGCCGTACCACGCCCACTTCCGCGATGCCCAGCGAGGCCACGAGCCCCAGGTCGGCCGGCCGCAGCACCCGCCCGGCGCGCAGAGCCGGCTTGCCGCGGGCCAGATCCTCACCGCGGCGGCGCAGGTTCTCGCCTGGCCGGATCACGCCAGGCTCGATCTCGACGCGCGCCCCCGCGCTGCGGCACAGTTCCAGCGGCACCACGGTGTCCAGGCCCTCGGGCATCACTGCGCCGGTCATGATGCGCAAGCATTCGCCCGCAGCCAGGCGGCCCGTATACGGGGTCCCGGCGTAGACCGTGCCCACCGAATTCAGCGTGGTGGTGGCATCGGCGTGCAAGGCGGCACCGTCGAAGGCGTAGCCGTCCATGGCCGAGTTGTCGTGGGCCGGCACGTCGATGGACGACAGCACGTCTTCGGCCAGCACGCGGCCCAGGGCCTGCATCAAGGGCACGCACTCCCGCCCGTGGATCGGCTGCAGCGCCGCGGCGATGGCCGCGCGTGCATCGGTCAGGCTGATTTGGCGGTCGCCGGCGGCCAGCGGCGATGGGCCGAGTTCGGTCATGTGGTCTTCCAGAATACTGGGGTGAGAAGACAGCCATTCTGCCGCGGCCACGGGCCTGTTCGGCGCACCGGACGCGTCTGCTTGCTGCCGCTGCGGCACCGATGACCACGATCGCCGACAGCCTGGCGCTGGCGCTGCAGATGGTCGCCCGCGCCGACGCCGAGGTGCTGGCCATCGTCGGCCTGTCGTTGCGGGTCAGCGTCAGCGCCTGCCTGGTCGGCGCCGCATTCGGCCTGGGCCTGGGTGCCTGGCTGGCGGTGGCGCGCTTTCACGGCCACGGCGCATTGGTGTG
>JAABPT010000252.1 GCA_011391855.1 Burkholderiales bacterium | reverse complement strand
GCGGCCTTCAGCTGTCGATCGAATTCACCGGCGGCACGCTGGTGGAGGTGCAGTACGAGCAGACCGCCGATATCGAGCGCACGCGCGGCGCGGTGGAACGCATGGGTTTCGGCGAGGTGCAGGTGCAGAAGTTCGGCACCTCGCGCGACGTGCTGATCCGCCTGCCGGTGCGCGCCGACATCAAGCAGACCGAAGTCGCCGGGCTGGTGTTCGCCGAGCTGTGCAAGGCCGAGACGGGCGCGCTGGCGACCAAGGAATACACCACGCCGCAGGGTGAACAAGTCAGCCGGCCGTCGTGCACGGCGGCCAACGGCACCGAACCGATCCGGCTGATGCGCACCGAATTCGTCGGCCCTTCGGTGGGGGCCGAGCTGTACGAGAACGGCGCGCTGGCGCTGCTGGTCACCATCGCCGGCATCATGGCCTACCTGTCGTTGCGCTTCGAATGGAAGTTCGCCGTGGCCGGCATCATTGCCAACCTGCACGACGTGGTCATCATCCTGGGCTTCTTCGCCTTCTTCCAGTGGGAATTCTCGCTGGCCGTGCTGGCCGCCATCCTGGCCGTGCTGGGTTATTCGGTGAACGAGTCGGTGGTCATCTTCGACCGCATCCGCGAGACCTTCCGGCGCTTCCGCAAGCTCAGCCCCGAGCAGGCCATCGACCACGCCATCACCAGCACCATCAGCCGCACCGTCATCACCCACGGTTCGACGCAGATCATGGTGCTTTCGATGCTGATCTTCGGCGGCCCCACGCTGCACTACTTCGCCGTGGCGCTGACGGTGGGCATCCTGTTCGGCATCTATTCGTCGATCTTCGTTGCCGCCGGCATTGCGCTGCGGCTGGGTGTGCGGCGCGAAGACCTGGTCAAGCAGGGCGGCAAGGAGATCGATCCCGACGATCCGAATGCCGGGGCGGTGGTGTAGAGTGACTTTTTTCACGCCGGCCGACCTGCACAGCCCCTGACATGACCCCCCGCGCCTCGCCCGACTCCTTGGCCGGCCAGGCGCGGCGCCTGTATACCGAAGAGCTCGTCAAGGGCCTGGTGGGCCTGGTGCAGACGGCCATGGACGGCGCGCGCACGCTGCTGGACAAACCCAGCGAACACACCGTTTTCCAGCGTCGGCGCGAACTGGTACAAAGCCTGATGGGCGGCGCCCAGGCCTGGCACCGCGGCATCGTCAATGGGCTGCGACAGGTGCTGCTGCACGGTGTTTCGGCGTCACGGCCCGGCGACCTGCCGCCGCCCGGCAGCGCGCAGGATCCGCTGACCCTGGTGTCCGACGACACCATCGAACTCGAGATCGTGACCTCGCGGCTGGCACTGGCCATCATGGACCGCGCTTCTTGGGAATTTTCCGACCTGCGCTCGCGCGTGGCGCACCTGGAGGGCCGCACCGAACTCGACGTGCACGACATGCTGCGCGCGCACGTGCTGGCACGCATCGTCTTCGACGCCTGGCGCACCGCCGGGCAGACGCTGGAAGGCTGGCGCGAACTGCAGCCCATCCTGCACGAAGAATTCGCGCTGTTGGTGGAGGCGGCCTACCACGAGGTGAACCGCTGGCTGATGGAGCAGGGCGTGTTGCCCGAAGTGGACCTGCGGCCCTTCATCCGCCGCTCGCGCACGCACCCCAACGCCCCTTTGGGCTGGCAGGCCGGCACCGGGTCACCCCCTTATCCCAGCGATCGCTTCGAGGCTTCGGGCTACGGCCACCCGGCGGGTCTTCAGGTTGCCGGCTATGGGGGCTGGGGCCGCGGCCGCGACGCAGGCGGCGCGGGTGTGGGCGTGGGCGTGGGCGACGAGACCCGGCTCATGACACGCACCGCACCGCTGGCACGCAGCCGCGAGCATGCCGAGGCCGTGCTCGGCAGGCTCAACCGGCTGATCGGCCGCCACGTGCCCGACTTCGCGCCGTCCACGCGGTCACAGCCGCTGGCGCGGCAGCCGCAGCCGCTTTCGCCGGGGCTGGCGAGGGCCATCGAATCGGCCGAGCAGGGCATGCGCCAGCGCCTGGCGGCGGCCACCGAGTACGGCGGGCCGCCGATCACGGCGCCGGTGCTGCTGGAGGAACTGCACCAGCGCAAGCAGGCGCTCAAGAAGGCGGCGGCCACGCCGGAGGAGCGCGCCACCATCGAGATCGTGGCGCTGCTGTTCCAGAGCATCCTCACGGAAGAGCGCATCCCCGCCAGCGTGCGTGTGTGGTTCGCGCGGCTGCAGATGCCGGTGCTGCGCGTGGCCGTCACCGAACCCGACTTCTTTGCCACCATCGACCATCCGGCACGGCGCCTGATCGACCGCATGGGCGCCTGCGTGATGGGCTTCGACAGCGCCGGCGGCGGTGGCGCCGGCAGCTCCGGCGAGGCGCTGGAGCGTGAGATCAAGCGCGTGGTGCAGGTGGTGGAGGCCTACCCCGACACCGGCCGGCGCGTCTTCCAGACCGTGCTCACCGAATTCGAGAAATTCCTGGAGCACTATTTCCGCAACGAGAACGAAGCCACGCGGCGCGGCGTCTCGCTGGCGCAGCAGGTCGAGCAGCGCGAGACCATGGCCATCCAGTACACCATCGAGCTGCGCAAGATGCTCAATGAAGTGCCGGTGCAGGAAGGCGTGCGCCAGTTCCTGTTCCATGTGTGGGCCGACGTGCTGGCCACCGCCGCCGTGCGCTTCGGCGCCCAGGGCGAGCAGACGCGGCGCATGAAGCGCGCCGCGGCCGACCTCATCTGGTCGGCCAGCGCCAAGGTCACGCGCGAGGAGCGCGCCGAGGTTATCCAGCGCCTGCCGGTGCTGCTGAAGGCCCTGCGCGAAGGCATGGCCGCGGCCGGCATGGAGGCGGCCAAGCAGGACGAACATATCCAGCAGCTGAACAATTCGCTGGCCGCGGCCTTCACCGCCAAGGCGGCGGTGATCCCCGACGAGCGCCTGCGCGAACTGATGGAGCGGCTGGACTCGCTGGAAGAAATGCTGCCCGACCAGGCCGACGTGGAGATCGACGAGTCAATGGTGCTGGACCTCTCGGGCCACCAGAGTTCGGAGCTGGAAGTGGTGCTCGAAGGCGGATCGATGCCGACGCCGGCCATGGTGGCCTGGGCGCGCGAACTGCAGGTGGGCAGCTGGTACATGCTCGACCGCGGCGGGCACAGCGAGCCGGTGCAACTGGCCTGGCACGGCATGCGCAAGCAGCTTTCGCTGTTCGTCACGCCGCAGGGGCGCTGCGTGTTGTTCCAGCAGCACCGGCTGGCCAGCTACCTGCAGGCCGGGCTGATGCTGCCGGCGCAGGACGAGGCGCTCACCGTGCGTGCCACGCGCAGCGCGCTGGCCAAGCTGGACGTGGACGCCGGCCGGCTGCTGAGCTGAAAGCGCACGAATCTTTCTGCTGCGCGGGCAGATCGCGGGCCTGCGCTGCTCGCCGTACGGGAGTACGGCTGCGCTGCTCGACCCACGCTCAGCCCGCTCGCGACGAAATCTTCGTGCGCTTTTCGCCGCCGGGCTGTCAGTGGATCAGCCGGTCTTCGGCATCGACGAACAGCTCATCGAGGATCAGCGCGTCGGGCTCTTCGCCCAGGCTCCAGAAGACCATCAGCACGATGATCTTCAGGTCGTCCAGGTCGACCGGGCCGCTGCCCACAGCCATGGCGCGGTCGATGACCATTTCGCGCATGGGTGCCGGCAGCACGCCGGCCGATTCGAGGAAGGCGATGAAGCCGATGGACGTCTCGCCCAGCGTCTCGCTCTCGTCTTCGGTGTAGATGCGCATGCTGCCTTGCACAGGCGTGCCGGTGCAGGCCTCGGCGCTGTGCGCCAAGCCGTCCAGCCAGCGCAGCGCGTCCTGGATTTCCTCGGGCTCGAAGCCCACGGCCGACAGCTTGCGGGAAAGCTGCTTCGGCTCGGGGCAGGCGTCGGGGCGCCAGTAGTTCTCGTAGAGATAGACCAGCACTTCGAACATGAATTCACTATACCCCAGCGCTGTTCAGCCGGCGAAGCGCCGCTGGTACAGCCCGCCCGGCAGCCGGGCCACGTGGCCTTCCAGTTCCAGGTCGAGCAGGCGCACGGTGAGTTCGGCGGCGCTGGCGCCGGTGCGGGCCATCAGGGCGTCCAGCGTCACCGGGTCGTGGCCCAGGGCTTGCAGCAGCGCGTCGGCCGGCTCGGGCTCGGCCAGCGGCAGCCGGCTCTGCACGGGCTGCACAGGGGTCAGCACGCCGCGCAGTTCCTCGACGATGTCCTGCGCCGTTTCCACCAGCTTGGCTCCCTGCTTGAGCAAGGCGTGGCAGCCCTTGGACTGCGGCGCGTGGATCGAGCCGGGAATGGCGAACACTTCGCGCCCGGCCTCGGTGGCCAGCCGTGCGGTGATGAGCGAACCCGAGCGCAGCGCGGCTTCGACCACCAGCGTGCCCAAGGTCAGCCCGGCGATGATGCGGTTGCGTTGCGGAAAGTGCTCCGGCAGCGCCGGCGTGCCGGGCGCGAATTCGCTCACCAGCGCGCCATGGGCAGCGATGCGGTGCGCCAGTTCGCGGTGTTTCGGCGGGAAGACGCGGTCCAGCCCGGTGCCGACCACGGCCACCGTGCCGGCCACACCCGCCGCACCCGCCGCACCTGCTACCGCAGCCAGCGCACCTTCGTGCGCGGCGCCGTCGATGCCGTCTGCCAGCCCGGAGACGACGACGTAACCCTGTTCGCTGAGCGCACGGCCGAAGGCGCGCGCGTTGTCGGCACCCTGTGGCGTGGGGTGACGGCTGCCGACCACGGCCACGGCCGGCGCCGCCAGCCGGGCGACGTCGCCCTGCACGTACAGCAGCAGTGGCGGGTCAGCGGTCTGCAGCAGGCGCGGCGGGTAGGCGGCGTCGCCGATCGTCAGCACGCCGCGGTCGGGGCCGCCCTGCAGCCAATGCCGGGCGGCGGCCAGCCGGGCCGCATAGGTCTCGGGCTCGCGCTGCAGTGCCTCGGCGGCCGGAGCGCCCACGAGCTGGCGCAGGGTCGGCGCCCGCGCGGCGAACACGGCGTCGGGCGAACCGCAGGCGGCGAGCAGGCGCCGCGCCGTGTCGCGGCCGATGCCGGGTGTTTCGAGCAGCCTGAACCAGGCCGCGAATTCTTCGTCGCCGAGCAAGGGCGTGGCCCGCGACGGTGCTGCGTGCCCCGGGCTCAGCCTCTCAGGGCTGCGTGAAGCGGTCGCCCGCGCTGACCGGTTCCTGCACCGAGAGGATCAGCGCGTAGGACACGCGCTCGAAGACGCGGAAAACGAACAGCAGGCCATGGCGTTCGTCGGGCAACTGCATCGCCACGCGCTCGGCGCCGGTGGTGTCCACGGCCGGCGTGCCCGCACGCCACAGCGCCAGCACGTGACCGCGCTCGATGCCGTCGCGCTGGCCGCGGTTGAGCGCCACCACCTGGTTCTGGCCGGCGCGCAGGCCTTCGCCGTAGATGGAGACGATGCGGCCTTCCACCGGACTGGCGGGCGGGTGCGGCACATAGGCCACCACCTCCTGCTGCGGCACCGGCGAGAGGCGGTCACCCACGCCGGCTTCCAGCCGCGTGCTGGTGACGCGGAAGGTGGCCGGCACCACGACGTTCTTGCCGTCGGCCACCGGCCGCAGTTCGCCAGTGCGCACATATTCGGCGGTGCCAACGAAGCGGCCTTCGTAGCCCAGCACCTCGCGGCTGACGGGGTCGACCAGCGGTTGCAATTCGCGGAACAGGCGGAAGTCGCGTGCGCCGCCGAGTTCGCCGCGCACGTAGGCAGTCTCGCCGCGCGACACCATGACGCGGCCTTCCTGCGTGGCCACGATGCGCGGCGCGACTTCCAGCGCGTTGTCGTCGAAGACCACCGCTTCGGTGAGGAAGGGCCCGATCAGGTTCAGCGGGATGGCCGCGATGGCGCCGCTTTCCAGCAGTTCGCTGCGCACGCGGGGCGACATCTTCACGGTATTCGTGGGCTCCTGGCCGGCGCCGGCTTGGGCCAGGCGCAGGCGGGCGCGGCCGTCGGACTTTTCCAGCACCAGCACCTGGCCCGGGTAGATGAGGTGCGGGTTGCGGATCTGCTCCAGGTTCATGCCCCAGAGTTCAGGCCAGCGCCAGGGCGTCTTGAGGAACAGGCCCGAGATGCCCCAAAGCGTGTCGCCACGCTGAACGGTGTGCGAATCGGGCGCATTGGGCGCCAGGTCGGACAAGGGCACGCCGGCCTGCGCCACGCGCTGGGCGGTGTCGCGCCACTGGGGTGCGACCGGCATTTGCTCGGGCTGGGCCAGGGCGCTGCCGCTCAGGACGGCCACGCCCACGCAGGCGGCGGCCAGTGTCGATGCCAGCCGCGCGACCAGCCGCGCGAGGTAGGCGACGCGTTGATCGCAAGGGCTCATGAGGCGGGGTTCTCCAGGCGCGCGGTGGCGCAATGCCAAAATACGGCTGGGCATGGGATGGTCGGTTCGCGAGTCCCGCAAGGGCCGCGAGCTGCGGCGAGAATGCTCATATGCTTTCACAGATTCTGCCCGTAAACCCTTGATGCCGCAAACAAACCGAGCCCCGATGCGGCGCCGCGTGCACCCCTTCACGGCGCCGCGCGTTGCACCCGGTCCACAGCTGTTGCTAGCTGTTTCGGCGCGCCGGAACTAGCCCCGGTCCGCCGCCCATTTCACCCTGTTGCCTGCACACGTTTCGCTGCTTCCGCCATGGCCCGCCTGCCCATCCTGCGCTACCCCGACCCCCGCCTGCACACCGTGGCCCGGCCCGTGGCCACCGTCGACGAACGCGTGCGCCGCCTCGTCGACGACATGCTGGAAACCATGTACACCGCCGACGGCGTGGGCCTGGCGGCCACGCAGGTGGACGTGCACGAACGCGTCATCGTGATGGACACCTCGGAGCAGCACGACCAGCCGCTGGTGCTGATCAACCCCGAGATCGTGAAGCGCAGCGACGAGAGGGCAGTCAACGAAGAGGGCTGTCTTTCCGTGCCTTTAATCTACGACCGCGTGGAGCGCCCCGCGCGCGTGACGGTGCGCGCGCTGGGCCGCGACGGCCAGAGCTTCGAGCTGGACGCCGAAGGCCTGACGGCGGTGTGCGTGCAGCACGAGATGGACCACCTGCTGGGCAAGGTCTTCGTCGAATACCTGAGCCCGCTCAAGCGCGACCGCATCCGCACCAAGATGCTGAAGAAAACGCGCGACGAATTGCGCGGCAAGTGATGCCGTGGCCAGCCGACCGCATGACGGGCCGGCGAACCGGCTTGCGCAAATGCGCGTGGTGAGCACCACATGAAGGTGGCTTTCGCCGGCACGCCGGAATTCGCGCGCGCCGCGCTGGCCGCCTTGCAGGGCGCCGGCCATGAATTGCCCTTGGTGCTGACGCAGCCCGACCGGCCGGCCGGCCGCGGCCTGAAGCTGCAGGCTTCACCTGTGAAGCAGTTTGCGCAGGCGCACGGGCTGGCACTGGCGCAACCGCGCAGCCTGCGGCTGGACGGCAAGTATCCCGAAGACGCGACCGCCGCGCGCACGGCGCTGGAGCAGGCCGCGCCCGACGTGATGGTGGTGGCCGCCTACGGGCTGATCCTGCCGCCGTGGGTGCTGGCGCTGCCGCGCCACGGCTGCCTGAATATCCACGGCTCGCTGCTGCCGCGCTGGCGCGGCGCGGCGCCGATCCAGCGTGCCATCGAGGCCGGCGACGCGGAGACTGGCATCACCATCATGCAGATGGATGCCGGCCTGGACACCGGCGCCATGCTGCTGGCCGAGGCCGCGCCGATCACCGCCAGCGATACCAGCGCCACGCTGCACGACCGGCTGGCGGCGCTGGGCGCCAGGCTGATCGTGCAAGCGCTGGACCTGTTGGCGCAAGGCGCGCTGCAACCCAGGCCGCAACCGGCCGAGGGCGTGACCTATGCGCACAAGATCGAGAAGACCGAAGGCACCATCGACTGGCGTGCGCCCGCGGTTGAGATCGAACGCCGGCTGCGCGCCTTCGACCCCTTTCCGGGCGGCAGCACGGTGCTGGGCGGCCAGCCGCTGAAGGTCTGGCGCGGCCGCGTCGTGCCGGGTTCGGGGGTGCCAGGGCAGGTGCTGCAGGCGTCGGCAGGGCGCCTGGTGGTCGCCTGCGGGGCCGATGCGTTGGAACCGCTGGAACTGCAATTGGCCGGCGGCAAGCGCATCCCGGCGCGGGACTTCCTGCAGCGGCATCCATTGGCGGCCGGCTGAAGCGGGGCGACGGGCGCGCCGACGCGGTTGGCCGGCGGTCAAGGCGCTGGCAAGGGGGCAGCGCTCAAGGCGGTGCGCTCGGCGCTGCTCAAGGCGCTGCCCAAGGCGGCCGATAAGGACAGCAGTCTCATTGCGACCCGCCACGCCCGACCCTGCCATGCGCCGCCTCACCCTGCTGCTGTCGATCACCGCCCCGCTCTGGCTGGCCGGCTGCGACATGCTGGGCATCGAGTCGGCCAGCGTGCAGGCCGCCAAGCGCGAGGCCGAAGGCAAGGCCGTCGGCGCTGGCTGCCGCCACGCGGCGCGCTCGGTGGAGCAGTGTTATGCGCTGAACAAGCGCGCCGACAAGGCGGCGGTCTTCGCCGGCTGGCGCGAGATGAACGACTACATGCGCGAGAACAAGCTCGAGGCCATGCCGGCGGAGCCGGCCACCGAAGTGGCGGCGGCAGCGGCCGACGGCGCCGACGGCAAGCCCCAGCTCGGCAACGCCTTGAAGCGTTGAGCCTGCCGGCGACTGGTCGTAGCCGGGCCGGCCAGTGGTGGCCAGCGACAATCGGCCGGTGAGCACGTCGAGCCCATCTGCCATCACGCCAGCCTGGCGCCACCCCGAATTTGCCCGCGGTGCCCGCGACATGGTGGGCACCGCCATCGGCATCGGTGCCTGGGGGCTGATCACAGGCGTGGCCATGGGCAACAGCGGGCTGGGCGTGCCGCTGATGCTGTTCATGTCGCTGGTGGTGTTTGCCGGCAGTGCGCAACTGGCGGTGCTGCCGCTCTTGACCAGCGGCGCGCCGCTGTGGGTGGTGTGGGCCACGGCGCTGTGCGTAAACCTGCGCTTCGTCATCTTCAGCGCCATGTGGCGGCCCTACTTGATGGGTCAGCCCTTCGGCGTGCGGCTGCGGGTGGCCTATTTCACGGCCGATCTGAACTACGTGCTGTTCATGCGCCGTTTTCCGGAACCGAGGCCGGCGCCGGAGCAACTGCCGTATTTCTGGGGCGGCGTGGCCATGAACTGGACGGCGTGGCAGGTGCCATCGATCATCGGCATCGTGCTGGCCGATTCGGTGCCCGTGCACTGGGGCTTCGGCTTTGCCGGCACGCTGGCGCTGATGGGGCTGGCGCTGGCGCTGCTGACCGACCGCGCGACGGGCGTGGCCGGCCTGGTGGCCGGTTGCGCGGCGGTAGCGGCCTATGCGTTGCCGCTGAAACTGAATATCGTGGTCGCCATCGCTGCCGCGGTCGCCATCGGCCTGCTCATGGACCACACCACGCCGCGCGCCCAGCCCGCGCCGGTGGACGACGGCACCTGAGGGGAAGGCGATGCAGACCTGGGAAGTTGCCCTGGCCATCATCGGCCTGGCCGTGCTGACGGTGGTCACGCGCGGCTTCTTCTTCCTCACCGAAAGCGAGATTCCGATTCCGGCCTGGCTGCGGCAAGGGCTGCGCTACGCGCCGCTGGCCGCGCTGGCCGCGGTGGTGGTGCCCGAGATCGTGATGACGCAGGGCCGGCTCATCGGCACGCTACTCGACGCGCGCCTGTTCGCCGCCGCCGCCGGCGCGGCCTGGTTCTGGTGGCGGCGCAGCATCCTGGGCACCATCCTCGCCGGCATGGCGGTGCTGCTGCCGCTGCGCCTGGGGCTGGGTTGGTAGGGCTTGCCTAGAATCGGGGCATACCCCCGACTGGAGCCCCTCATGAACGTGATCCGCCTGTCCGACCTCGTGGCGCAGGGCCGTGTTTCCGGCCAACGTGTATTCATCCGCGCCGACCTCAATGTGCCGCAGGACGACGCCGGCAACATCACCGAAGACACCCGTATCCGCGCCAGCGTGCCGTGCATCAAGATGGCGCTGGACGCCGGCGCGGCGGTGATGGTGACCTCGCACCTGGGCCGGCCGACCGAAGGTGCGTTCAAGCCAGAGGACTCGCTGGCGCCGGTGGCGAAGCGCCTCTCCGAGCTGATGGGCCGCGAAGTGCCGCTGGTGTCGAACTGGGTCGACGGCGTGACGGTGGCGCCGGGTCAGGTGGTACTGCTGGAAAACTGCCGCGTCAACAAGGGCGAGAAGAAGAACGACGAGGCGCTGGCGCGCAAGATGGCCGCGCTGTGCGACATCTTCGTGCACGACGCCTTCGGCACCGCGCACCGCGCCGAGGCCAGCACCTACGGCATCGCGCAGTACGCGCCCATCGCCTGCGCCGGCCCGCTGCTGGCGGCCGAGATCGACGCCGTGAATGCCGCGCTGGCCAACCCCAAGCGGCCGCTGGTGGCCATCGTGGCCGGCAGCAAGGTGAGCACCAAGCTGACGATCCTGAAGGCGCTCTCGGCCAAGGTCGACGGCCTCATCGTCGGCGGCGGTATCGCCAATACCTTCCTGCTGGCAGCTGGGCTGCCGATCGGCAAGAGCCTGGCCGAAGCCGACCTGGTGAACGAGGCCAAGGCCGTGATCGACGCCATGAAGGCGCGCGGCGCCGAGGTGCCGATTCCGGTGGACGTGGTGGTGGCCAAGGAATTCAAGGCCGATGCGCCGGCCACCGTGAAGGCCGCCGCCGACGTGGCCGCCGACGACCTGATCCTGGACATCGGCCCCAAGACCGCAGCGCTGCTGGCCGAGAAGCTGAAGAGCGCCGGCACCATCGTCTGGAATGGCCCGGTCGGCGTGTTCGAGTTCGATGCCTTCGCGCACGGCACCGAAACCATCGCCCGAGCCATCGCGGCCAGCCCGGCCTTCAGCATCGCCGGCGGTGGTGATACGCTGGCGGCAATCGCCAAATACGGCATCGAAAGGGACATTAGCTACATCTCGACCGGGGGTGGGGCGTTCCTGGAGGTGCTGGAGGGCAAGACCTTGCCGGCGTTCGAGATCCTGGCGAAGCGGGCGGCGCAGGAGAAGCCGGG
The DNA here is from genome assembly GCA_011391855.1 of Burkholderiales bacterium. Classification (GTDB taxonomy): domain Bacteria; phylum Pseudomonadota; class Gammaproteobacteria; order Burkholderiales; family Burkholderiaceae_C; genus Rubrivivax. The sequence continues at coordinate 8,897 of JAABPT010000252.1, read as the reverse complement.
CTGAGGAGTGTCGATAGGCGTGGGCCTCAGCGCTCGCTTGCGGCCGATTTCGCCCAGTCGCAGGCACACGCGGCCAAGCAGAGCAGGCATCACTATCCCTCGACCGACGGGCTTCGGCGGCAGACCCAGCCCCGCCGCACGTGATCAAATGGCGCCACTGTGTAACGGAATTCCGGTTGCCCCCCTGTCTCGGGGGTCCCAAATGCGCAGCCGCGTGAGGGTGCCACTATAGAATTGCTGTATGTCCCCCGAGCCCGGACCATGACGGTTCATTCCATGCAAGGGGATGTCGGTGGCGTCCGTCAGGGCGTCAGATGCCAGGAACTGGTCGTCCGCAACCTTCAGGTCGCATGCCATGAATGACCCATCGGATCAAACGCCTGACGGCAACATGAACACTGGCGAAGCAGCGTCATCTGGGCTTGGCGCTGGCGCCTCTCGGCGTCGGTTCATCAAGGGGGGTGCTGCAGCAGCACCCGTCATCCTGACGTTCACCAGTCGGCCGGTTCTCGGATTTGAGAACATGTGCTTGACGCCGTCCCGGATGATTTCGGGCAACCATAGCGGGTTCGAGGGGCCCACGACATGCGGGGGAAATACTCGCGCTATCTGGGCGGCCCAGTTGAATCAGGATCCCCAGCCCGCCTGGGCGGCACTCCTGTTCACTGAAGTCTTCGGAGTGGCCAATCCGTACGCGACCACTGGCACCGGAAGTCCCACTACTCTCGGGGCAGTGTTGTTGGATTCGATCGCTGGCGGAGACGGAAACACAAATTCGATTTCGGGGTTCGCCTCTTACATCATCGCGGCATACCTGAACGCTTTCTACAATGTTGTAAATGTCGGCACGGTGCTCACGCCTGCGCAAGTCATTCATATGTGGAATGACGTGATTGGGGCGGGGGAGTTCTGTCCACAGCTCAACATGTGCTGGAATGCCACAGGGGTCATCGCATACCTGCAGTACAGCGGGATCGTTCCTTCCTGATGGCCCGCGGGGCGCCTTCTTGCGTGGCGACCCGGTTGGCCGAGACAGACAGACCCATCTCGCCCTTCAAGTCCGAGTCTGAGGCGGCTCGGGTCCCCACGTTTGCGACAGCAAACTGCCTCAACCACTGACAACACCGGGTTCGATGGATTCGACGTGGGCGCTGTGCCCTGGGAACAGCCTGATGCAGCGAACGTGGGGGGATGAGACGGTGGTCTACGACCCACTTTCCGGAAATACCCACCTCCTCGATCCGGTCGCAGCCGCCGTTCTCGACCATCTGGGCGACAGCGAAGCTACAGCCACGGCGATCGCCGAGCCGCTGCTGGCCGAGTTTGGGGCAGAGAGCGAGGAAGATGTCCTTGCGGTCGTCCGCGCCGCGCTGGCAAGGTTGCGGGACATCGGTCTGGTCCGGTCCATCGACGAGTGAAAGTCTCCGATCTCACGCCGTCGCAACTGGGTGCGCGCCTGCGGCGGGGTGACCTGATCCTCTCGGTCGAGCCTTTCGCCACGCGGATCCGATCTCCGATCGACGCCGTGGCCAGCAGCATCGCACGGCTCTACGGCGATTTTCCGGTTCTGGATCCACAGGCATTCGCTGACTTCCATGTCGCCCTGGCACCGCCGGCAGGGCTGCGGCGATGGGTCCGGCCGCAGGTGAAATTCCTCCTGGACGGATTCGCCCCGTTCAAGCCGCTTCCATTCGACCAAGCCTATCCGATGTTCGAATGGGGGCTGAACTGGTGCATTGCGAGTCATGCGCACAGTTTTCTGGTTCTTCACGCGGCCGTCGTCGAGCGTGGCGGTCGGGCGATGGTGCTACCCGCACCGCCCGGCTCTGGGAAGAGCACCCTGTGTGCTGGGCTGGTGAGCCGGGGCTGGCGGCTGCTGTCGGACGAGTTGTGCCTGCTCGATCTGCAGAGCGGATTGATCCGCCCGCTGGCACGGCCGCTCAATCTGAAGAACCGCTCGATCGATGTGATCCGCAGCTTCCAGCCCGGCGCCGTGATGACCGACCCGGTGCGCGATACGGCGAAGGGCACGGTGGCGCTTGTGAAGCCACCGGCGGAAAGCGTCTCCCGCGTGCGCGAGGCGGCTGAGCCGGCCTGGATCGTCTTTCCGAAATACCTCGCCGGTGCGCCCGGCACGCTGACGCCCGTGGGCAAGGCACCGACTCTCATGAGACTCATCGAGCAGGGCTTCAACTACGACATCCTGGGCGCGCGTGGGTTCGAGGCGGCCGCCAGCCTGGTCGATCGTTGCGCTTGCCTCGAGTTCTCGTACGGCGACCTGGATGAAGCTGTTGCGATCTTCGCCGCGCTCGCCGATCGGGAAGACACCGCGTGACGCGAGCCACGAATGAGCCGGCGGCGATGCAGGCCGTTCAGCACAGGCTGCGCCAGGGGGCCGATGTGGGCGCCTTGCGCAGAAGTGCGTCGCGGCCCCGGGGGCCGTTGGCCGACCTGGTGACGGCGACGCTCCAGCAGCCCGAGCGAATCCGGCAATTCGACCCGGCGTCCTGGGATCTGCTGATTCGCCAAGCCAGGCGGGCGAACCTTCTGGCGCGGCTGGCGTGGATGCTGAAGTCTCACGATCTGTGGGACGTGGTCCTTCCTGCTGCCAGGCCGCATCTGGAGTCGGCGTGGGCGTTCTCGCAGCGGCAGCGGATCGCGGTGCAGTGGGAGATTGAGTGCATCGGCAGGGCGCTCCAGTCGACCGGGGCTCCGCTGATCCTTCTCAAGGGGGCAGCCTATGTCGCCCTGGATCTGCCCACGGCAGCCGGCCGGCTGGTCTCGGACGTCGACATCCTGGTGCCGAAGGACAGGATCACCGAGGTCGAGTCGGCCCTGATGATCCATGGCTGGCACACGATCCACCACGGCGCCTATGACCAGCGCTACTACCGCAAGTGGATGCACGAGATCCCGCCAATGCGGCACCTGAGGCGGGGCACGGTCATCGACGTGCATCACGCGCTGCTGCCAGAGACCGCGCGCATCAAAGTCGACTCGGATCTGATACGGATGAGCGCGACGGAGGTCCCAGTGGAGGAAGCCGTGTTCGTGCTGGCGCCGAGCGACATGGTCCTGCACAGCGCGACCCACTTGTTCCACGAGGGGGAACTGGACAACGGCCTGCGCGACCTGGTCGATCTGGATAGCCTTCTTCGCCACTTTGGTGAGCAGCCCGGCTTCTGGGAGGGGCTCGTGCCGCGGGCAAGGAAGGTGGGCCTGGCCCGGCCTCTGTTCTACGCTCTTCGATACACCTCCCGGATCCTCGGGACACCGGTACCGGCCGACGTGATGGAGGTCGCCGTCGAAGGCGGTCCTGCGCGACCGCTGCGTACGCTGCTGGACTTCCTGTTCCTGCGCGCATTGCGGCCTAACCACTCGACCTGTTCGGACACCTGGACGTTGCTGGCGCGTTGGATGCTCTTTGTCCGTTCGCACTGGTTGCGCATGCCGCTGCCGCTGCTGCTGTACCACCTGTCCCGTAAGGCGGTGGCACGCAATGAGAGCGACCACGCGCAGGCGCGCGAACCCCCTGTTCCCCCTGATAGACCACCGCTCTGAAGGACTGCAGTCGATCGTAGCCACCGGGCCGTCACGGTGCCGGAGGGTGTAGGGGTCACGACTGCGATTGTTCATGGCCGTCGCGTGCCGACTTCAGCGCGACTTCGTTTGCGCCGATCGAGCCGGCCGGCGTTCCGCGTTAATCTCCGCTCTCGCCATCACAACGACAGGAGACCGCCGTGGCCCAGCCTCTTTCCGACGCCGAACGGGCGCTGCGCGAAGCAGCGCTGGAATACCACCGCGCCCCCACGCGCGGCAAGATCTCGGTCACGCCGACCAAGCCGCTGAGCAACCAGCGCGATCTCTCGCTGGCCTATTCACCCGGCGTGGCCTACGCCTGCCTGGCGATCGAGGAAGACCCGAGCCTGGCGCACGAATACACCAGCCGCGGCAACCTGGTGGGCGTGGTCACCAATGGCACGGCGGTGCTGGGCCTGGGCCATATCGGCCCGTTGGCCGGCAAGCCGGTGATGGAAGGCAAGGGCTGCCTGTTCAAGAAATTCGCCGGCATCGACGTCTTCGACATCGAACTGGCCGAGCTCGACCCCGACAAGCTGATCGACATCATCGCCGCGCTCGAGCCCACGCTGGGCGGCGTGAACCTCGAGGATATCAAGGCGCCCGAGTGTTTCTATATCGAGAAGAAGCTGCGCGAGCGCATGAATATCCCGGTCTTCCACGACGACCAGCACGGCACCGCCATCATCAGCTCGGCCGCGCTGCTCAACGGGCTGGAACTGGTGGGCAAGTCCATCGGCGACGTGAAGGTGGCGGTCTCGGGCGCTGGCGCGGCGGCCATCGCCTGCCTGGACGTGATGGTGGGCCTGGGTGTGCGGCGTGAAAACATCTTCGTCTGCGACAGCAAGGGCGTCATCCGCGAAGGCCGCGACGACTTCAACGCCGGCAAGCTGGACGAGAGCAAGCAGCGCTACTGCCAGCGCACGGAAGCGCGCACCCTGGCCGACGTGGTGAAGGGTGCCGACGTCTTCCTGGGCTGCAGCGCGCCCGGCGTGCTGAGCGCCGAGATGGTGACGACCATGGCGCGCCAGCCCATCATCCTGGCGCTGGCCAACCCCGAGCCCGAGATCCGGCCCGAACTGGCCAAGGCCGTGCGGCCCGACTGCATCATTGCCACCGGGCGCAGCGACTACCCGAACCAGGTCAACAACGTCCTGTGCTTCCCGTATATCTTCCGCGGCGCGCTGGACTGCGGCGCCACCAAGATCACCGAGACCATGAAACTGGCCTGCGTGCGCGAGATCGCCGCGCTGGCCAAGGCCGAGGCCAGCGACGAGGTGGCCGCCGCCTATTCGGGCAAGGAACTGAAGTTCGGGCCCGACTACATCATCCCCACGCCCTTCGACGTGCGGCTGATCCTGCGCATTGCGCCCGCGGTGGCCAAGGCCGCGGCCGAGTCCGGCGTGGCCACGCGGCCGATCGCCGACATGGACGCCTACCGCCAGAGCCTCACCCGCTATGTCTACCAGACCGGCATGTTCATGCGCCCGGTGTTCGACGCCGCCAAACGGCAGCAGGCGCGCAAACCCGCGCGCGTGGTCTACGCCGAAGGCGAAGACGAACGCGTGCTGCGCGCCGTGCAGGTGGTGCTGGACGAAGGCCTGGCGCAGCCCATCCTGGTGGGCCGGCGCGAGGTGGTGAAGATGCGCGTGGAACGCGCCGGCCTGCGGCTGCAAGAGGGGCGCGACTTCGAACTCTGCGACCCCGAGAACGACCCGCGGTTCCGCGACTACTGGGAGCTGTACCGCAGCCTGATGGCGCGCGAAGGCGTCACGCCCGAGGTGGCCAAGGCAGCGGTGCGGCGCTCCAATACGCTGATCTCCACGCTGATGCTGCGCCGCGGCGAGGCCGACGCGCTGTTGTGCGGGCTGAATGGCCGCTTCGACGCCCATCTGGGGCATGTGAGCAACGTCATCGGCGCGAAATCGGGCGCCCGCACGATGGCGGCCATGAATGCGCTGATGCTGGAGCAGCACACGCTGTTCATCACCGACACCTTCGTCAACGAGGAACCCAGCGCCGAGGAACTGGCCGAGATCGCGCTCATGGCCGCGGCCGAGGTGCGGCGCTTCGGCATGCCGCCCAAGGTGGCTTTCCTGTCGCATTCGGTTTTCGGCTCGTCTTCGCGCCCGGCGGCGCGGCGCATGCGCGCGGCGCGCGACCTGTTCAAACAGCGCGCCCCCGACATCGAATGCGACGGAGAGATGCATGGCGACGCGGCGCTGTCGGAAAGCGTGCGCCGCGGCTACCTGCCCGAGACCACGCTCACGGGTTCGGCCAACCTGCTGGTGCTGCCCAACCTGGACGCCGCGAACATTCTGTTCAACGTGCTGAAGATGACCGGCGGCCACGGCGTCACGGTGGGGCCGATCCTGCTGGGGGCGGCCCAGCCGGCGCACATCCTCACCGCGTCGGCCACCGTGCGGCGGGTGGTGAACATGACGGCGCTGGCGGTGGCCGACGTGGCGGCCGGCGCCGAAGCCGCGGCATGACGAGCGGCGTAACCCGCTGGTAACTCCGGGGGCGGACCGGCGCAGATAATCGGCGCTCGTTTCTGGAGCCTTGCCCATGACCCGCGCCACCAAGATCGTTGCCACCCTCGGCCCCGCGTCGAGCGACCCCGCCGTGCTGGAGCGGTTGCTGCGCGCCGGTGTCGACGTGGTGCGGCTGAATTTCAGCCACGGCACGGCAGCCGACCATATTGCGCGCGCCGAACTCGTGCGCGCGGTGGCCGACAAGGTGGGCAAGACGGTGGCGCTGATGGCCGACCTGCAAGGCCCCAAGATCCGCGTCGGCAAATTCGCCGAGGGCCGCGTCATGCTGGTGGCCGGCGAGCACTTCGTGCTGGACGCGCAGCGCAGCGAGCCCGGCGACGTGCATGGCGTGGGCCTGGACTACAAGGAACTGCCGCGCGACGTGCGCCCGGGCGACACGCTGCTGCTCAACGACGGCCTGCTCAAGCTCACGGTCGAGGCCGTGCGCGGCGAGCAGGTGCACACGCGCGTGGTGCTGGGCGGCGAGCTCTCCAACAACAAGGGCATCAACAAGGCCGGCGGCGGCCTCACCGCGCCGGCGCTGACCATGAAGGACATGGAAGACATCAAGACCGCGGTGTCGTTCCAGTGCGAGTTCCTGGCGGTGAGTTTTCCGAAGAACGCCACCGACATGGAGATGGCGCGCCAGCTCGCCAACGTGGCCGGCGAGGCGACGCGCCACCGCCCGGCCATGATCGCCAAGATCGAGCGCAGCGAGGCCATCCCGCACCTGGCCGAGATCCTGAAGGCCAGCGACGGCATCATGGTGGCGCGCGGCGACCTGGCGGTGGAAGTGGGCAACGCCGCGGTGCCGGCGTTGCAGAAAAGGATGATCCGCATGGCGCGCGAGATGGACAAGGTCGTCATCACCGCCACGCAGATGATGGAAAGCATGATCCTGGCGCCGGTGCCCACGCGCGCCGAGGTCAGCGACGTGGCCAACGCCGTGCTCGACGGCACCGACGCGGTGATGCTGAGCGCCGAAACCGCCGCCGGCCGATACCCGGTGGAGACGGTGGAGCAGATGCACCAGATCGCGCTCGAGGCCGAGCGCGCCGAGGACGTGTCGATCGAGACCGACTTCAGCAACAAGCGCTTCGGTCGCATCGACCAGAGCATTGCCATGGGCGCGCTGTTCACGGCCCACCACCTGGGCTGCAAGGCCATCGTGGCGCTCACCGAGTCGGGCTCCACGGCGCTGTGGATGAGCCGGCACAACATCAAGGTGCCGATCTACGGCCTGACCACGCAGGTGCAGAGCCAGCGCCGCATGGCGCTGTACCGAAATGTGCGGCCGCTGCTGATCCCGGCGGTGGCCGACCGCGACGAGGCGCTGCACCACGCCGAGGCCTTGCTGGTGGAGCGCGGCGTGCTCAAGCCCGGCGACACCTACGCCATCACCTGCGGCGAACCGATGGGCCACCCGGGCGGCACGAACATGCTCAAGGTCTGCCAGGTGGGCTGAAGGCCCACCGCCGCGGCGCAGGCGCGGCCCGCGGCGCAGCCGCGAGGCGGGACTCGGCGAAGCCAAGGTCTGCCAGGTTGGCTGACCCGGCTTGAGCTATCGCATGCCGGCGACTGGGGTGCGCCGCTAAAATCGTGCGAGTTTCGGCCTGATCACGGCACTGGCGCCGTGCGGGCTGTGCGCTTCCTCCCCACCACTTCCGGAGTTCGCCATGCCTCTCGTTTCGATGCGCCAATTGCTCGACCACGCCGCCGAAAACGGCTACGGAATCCCGGCCTTCAACGTCAACAACCTGGAACAGGTTCAGGCCGTGATGACTGCGGCGGCCGAAGTGGGCGCACCGGTCATCCTGCAGGCCAGTGCCGGCGCGCGCAAATATGCCGGCGAGCCCTTCATCAAGCACCTGATCCTGGCCGCCATCGAGTCGTGGCCGCAGGTGCCGCTGGTGATGCACCAGGACCACGGCCAGAACCCCGACGTCTGCCAGGGCGCCATCAACCTGGGCTTCAGCTCGGTCATGATGGACGGCAGCCTGGAAGGCGACGGCAAGACCATCGCCAGCTACGACTACAACGTGGACGTCACTCGCAAGGTGGTCGACATGGCGCACGCCGTGGGCGTGACGGTGGAAGGCGAGCTCGGCTGCCTGGGTTCGCTGGAAACCATGCGCGGCGACAAGGAAGACGGCCACGGCACCGACGCCACCATGACGCGCGAACAGCTGCTCACCGACCCCGAGCAGGCCGCCGACTTCGTGAAGCGCACGCAGCTCGACGCGCTGGCCATCGCCATCGGCACCAGCCACGGCGCCTACAAGTTCAGCCGCAAGCCCACCGGCGACATCCTGGCCATCGACCGCATCAAGGAAATCAACCGCCGCATCCCGAACACCCACCTGGTGATGCACGGCAGTTCCAGCGTGCCGCAGGACCTGCTGGCCATCATCAACCAGTACGGCGGCAAGATGCGTGAAACCTACGGCGTGCCGGTGTCGGAGATCCAGGAAGCCATCAAGTACGGCGTGCGCAAGATCAATATCGACACCGACATTCGCCTGGCCATGACCGCGGCGGCGCGCAAGTTCCTGGCCGAGAACCCCGAGAAGTTCGACGCCCGCGACTGGCTCAAGCCGGCACGCGAGGCGGCCAAGCAGATCTGCCGCCAGCGTTACCTGGAATTCGGCTGCGAAGGCCAGGCGGCGAAGATCAAGCCGCTGCCGCTGGCCGAGGTGCAGCAACTCGCCGCCGTGTTCGACCGCGTGAAGAGCGAATATGTCGAGCCGGTGGACGAGAAGAAGCTGATCGAAGACGCCATCGGCG
>JAABPT010000240.1 GCA_011391855.1 Burkholderiales bacterium | reverse complement strand
GGCTCTGGCACAGCGAGCGTGGCCACAGGCGCCGTCCAGCTGGCCATCAGCCCCTGGGGCCATGTCGAGGTCAACGGCACCGCCGCCGGCACGGCGCCACCGCTGACGCGACTGACCCTGCCCGAAGGCCGGCACACCGTGACCGTGCGCAACGCCGATTTCCCGCCCTACACCACCAGCGTGCAGGTCAGCGCCGACGAGCCCGCCATGGTGCGCCACCGCTTCGCGCCATGAATCGCTGGCTGGCCCGCGCCGCCGGCCTGGTGCTGCTGGCCTGGCTCACCGGCTGTGCCGCGCCGGCGCCGCCCCCCGCGGCCGCAGCGCCGCTGGGCCTGACCGACCTCATGGAGCGCCCCGCCGAGCGCGCGCTGCTCGAAGGCCTGCGCGCCTACGACGACGGGCAGTACACGCAGGCCGAAGCGGCGCTGCGCAAGGCACTGGCCAACGGCCTGCGCAGCGGCCGCGACCAGGCCAGCGCGCACAAGCTGCTGGCCTTCATCACCTGCACCAGCGAACGCCTGGCCGAATGCGAAGCCGCCTTCCGCGCGGCACGCGCAGCCGACCCGTCCTTCGCCCTCACCCGCCCCGAAGCCGGCCACCCGCTGTGGGGGCTGGTGTATCGCCAGGTCGCCCCGTAGCACGGGGCGGCAGGGGCTGCCGCTATCATGCCGGCGCCCATGCCGCCGAATGCAGAGACCGCCCCGCACGCCCCTTTCCGCCACACGCTGCGCGTCTACTGGGAAGACACCGACGCCGGTGGCGTGGTGTTCTACGCCAACTATCTGAAATTCTTCGAGCGCGCGCGCACCGAATGGCTGCGCGCTTGTGGTTTCGGCCAGCAGGCGCTGCGTGAACGCACCGGCGCCCTGTTCGTGGTCACCGACACGCGCGTGCGCCATCGGGCACCGGCGCGGCTGGACGACCTGATCGAAGTCACCGTGCAGCTGCACACCGGCGGCAAGGCGTCGATGACGCTGGCGCAGCAAGCCTGGCGCGGCCACACGCTGCTGGCCGAAGGCGAGATCCGCATCGGCTGCGTCGACGCAGGAACCTTCCGGCCACGCCGCATTCCCACCGAACTCATGAACGCCATCGCATGACGCAAGACCTTTCGATCACCGCGCTGGTGCTGCAGGCCAGCCTCGTGGTGCAGATCGTGATGGCGGGCCTGGCCATCACTTCGTTCGTGAGCTGGACGGTGATCTTCGGCAAGCTCTTCGGCCTGAAGCGCGTGCGCAACAGCAACGACGAATTCGAGCGCGACTTCTGGTCCGGCCGCAGCCTCACCGAACTCAACGAGGCGGTGACGCAAAAGGCCGCCACGGCGCCGATGGAGCGCATCTTCGCCAGCGGCATGCGCGAATTCCTGAAGCTGCGCGAGAAGCGGCTGGACGCCGGCGCACAACTCGACGGCGCGCGCCGCGCCATGCGCGCCAGCTTCCAGCGTGAACTCGACGTGGTGGAAAGCAACTTGAGCTTCCTGGCCAGCGTGGGCTCGGTCAGCCCCTATGTGGGCTTGTTCGGCACCGTGTGGGGCATCATGCACGCCTTCGTGGGCCTGTCCAACCTGCAGCAGGTGACGCTGGCCACCGTGGCGCCGGGCATCGCCGAGGCGCTGGTGGCCACTGCCATCGGCCTGTTCGCCGCCATCCCCGCGGTGGTGGCCTACAACCGCTTCGCGCGCGACATCGACCGCATCGCCATCCAGCTGGAAACCTTCATCGAGGAATTCAGCAACATCCTGCAGCGCAGCGCAGGGCAGACGCCGGCCGCGGCCGCGGTGATGGGTTCGGGGACGCGCTGATGCCGCACGTCACCATGCGCGGATCGCGCGGCCGCCGCTCCATGAACGAAATCAACATGGTGCCGTTCATCGACGTCATGCTGGTGCTGCTGATCATCTTCATGGTCACCGCGCCGCTCATCACCACCGGCGTGGTGGACCTGCCTTCGGTGGGCAAGAGCGCGCAGCGGCCCGGCAGCGTGATCGAGGTCATCGTGGGCAGCGACGAGAAGCTGCGCCTGCGCGTGGACCAGCAGGAACCGGTGAGCCTGGCGCTGGGGCAGCTGGCGGCGCGCGTGCGCGACAAGCAGGCCTCGGTCCCTGGGGGGGGCGCCGAGGTGCCGGTGGTCATCAGCGCCGACCGCAACGTGCGCTACGAGAGCGTGGTGCGCGTGATGGACACGCTGCAACGTGCCGGCGTGCGGCGCGTGGGGCTGTCGGTGAAGCAAGGCGCGCCCTGAAGCGCCGTTCAACGCCGCGATGAGCACCGCCGCCCTGCGCCACGACGTGCTGCTGCCGCGCCCGCCGGGCGGCAACGGCACCGGTGCGCTGCTGTCGCTGCTGGCGCATGGCGCCCTGCTGATGGCGCTGACCACGGCCGTGGACTGGCGCACCCAGACGCCCGAGGCCGTGAGCGCCGAGCTGTGGGCCAGCGTGCCGCAGGCGGCCGCGCCGCGCGCCGAGTCGGTGCCGCCCGCGCCGACACCGGCGCCGAGCCCGGCGCCCACACCTGCCGCACCGCCGAAGCCGGCCCCAACGCCGAAGCCAGTGACCGCGCCCGCGCCCGTGCCCGCACCACCACCGCCGGCACCGCGGGCTGCCCCGGCAGCGGTCGAGCCCGACATCGCCACCGAACGGGCGCGGCAACGAAAGGCCGAGGCCGACGCCAAGCTGGCCGCCGAGACCGAGGCCCGGAAGGTCAAGGAGGCCAGGGAGGCCAAGGAAACCGAGGCGAAGAAGGCGGCCGAGGTCGAGCGCCGCAAAGCCGACGCCGAGCGGCGCCAGGCCGAAGCCGACGCGCGCAAGAAGGCCGAGGAGGACCAGCGCCGCGCCGCCGCCGAGAAGCAGCGCCAGGAAGAGGCCGCGCAGAAGCAGGCGCAACAGGCCGAGGACGCCCGCCTGGCCAGGCAGCGCGAGGAAAACCTGAAGCGCATCATGGGCCAGGCCGGGGGTACCACCGGCAGCGGGGGCACCGGTACGGCCGCGAAGTCGGCCGCGCCCTCGGCGGCCTACGCCGGCCGCCTGGTGGCCGAGATCCGGCGCCACATCTTCTTCGACACCAGCACCCTGCCCGACAGCGCCGTGCCCGAGGTGGAGGTGCGCACCGCACCCGGCGGCACCATACTTTCGCGGCGCCTCGTGAAGAGCAGCGGCCACAAGGAATGGGACGACGCCGTGCTGCGCGCCATCGACCGCATCAGCACCTTGCCGCGCGACGTGGACGGCCGCGTGCCGCCGGTGATCCTGGTCGCCTTCAGGCCGCGCGATTCATGACGGCGCGGCCGCGGCCGGTGCGCTGTAGCGCGCCACGAAGCTGCGGTCGATGCGGTCTTTCCACCACCACACCCAGCGCCCCTGCGCCGACCAGCCGCCCCAGGCCGCGATGGCCACCTTGTCGCCGCAGGAGATGAGGTTGAGCGTGCGCTGCTGCGGCTGGTGCGGCTGCAATTCGCCCCCCGCGAGAAAGCGGCGCAGGTTCAGCGCCAGCGGTGGGCCGGCACGCACGGCATGGACGCCGCTCTTGGCGTGCGGCGCATCGGCCCGCGTGGCCACGTCGCCGGCCGCGAAGACCTCGGGGTGCGACACGCTTTGCAAGGTGATGCCGGTGAGCACGAAGCCGCGCTCGTCCAGCGCCAGGCCGCTGCCGGCCAGCCAGGCCGGGGCTTCAGCGCCGGTGGCGATGACGGCCGCCTGGCACGCCAGCCGCGCCCCGCTGCCCAGCACCAGGGCGCTGGCTTCGACGGCGGTGCAGGTGTCGCGTACGACGGCGATGCCTTGCGCAGCCAGCACCCGCTGCATGCGCCGGATCACGCCCGCCGGGTAGCCGGCCAGCGGCACCGGGCCGCCGGTGACGAGCGTGATGCGGGCCGCCGGCTTGTCCGCCGAGCCCGCCGTGCCCTGCGCCGTGAGCCGGTGGCGCAAGCCCAGCGCC
>JAABPT010000239.1 GCA_011391855.1 Burkholderiales bacterium | reverse complement strand
GCCGCGCTGCAGTGCCTGCTGGACGCCGGCCCGGCGCTGGCGGCGGCCGGCGTGCGCAGGCTGCGGCTGTCGCCGTGCAGCCGCGGCTTCGAGCAGGCGCTGGCGGCCTTCGACGCCGTGCTCAACCACGGCGCACCGGTCGGCGAAGCCATGGAACAACTGCGTGCCGCGGGTCTGCCGGGCACCCTGGTCGACGGCTTCGCCCGGCAGCGGCCCGGCATGGTGGAGGTGGCGGCATGAACAGCGCTCCCGGCGCAGGCCACCGGCCCGAATTCCGACCCGGGAGCCCACCCAAGGCACCCTGGCCGCTGGAAGCGGTGGCGCGCCGGCTGCGCGGCGTGGTGCGTCGGCTGCCGGTGGGTCCGCCCTCGTTCTTGGCGGCGCGCGTGCTCGACCGGCTGCTGTGGCCGCAGCTGGACGCAACGCAGCGCACGCTGCTGCGGCATCGCTGCATCGAAATCGAAAGCGTGGAGACCGCCGTGCGCGTGCGCCTGGTACTCGGCGATCGCGGTTTCGAGGTGGCGGGCGCAGGTGTGACGCCGGTGGTCGTGATCCGCGCCCAGACCACCGCCCTGCTGCGCCTGGCACGCGGCGAGGACGACGCCGACCGCCTGTTCTTCGAACGCCGGCTCGTCATGGAAGGCGATACCGAGTTCGCGCTGCTGCTGAAAAATACGTTGGACGCCATCGGCCCGCTGTGGGCGCCAGCCCCGCGCTGACATGCGCGCAGGGACTGACACGCCTCGATGTGCGCCGCGCGCCTCAGCCGCTGCGGTAAGCCGCCAGCAACTTGCCGTCGAGGATGCGGATGTCGCGCTTGTCGACCTCGATCAGGCCGGCGGTTTCCAGTTCGCGCAGCACGCGCGAAAAATATTCCGGCGTCAGCGACAGGCGCGAGGCCACGGTGGCCTTGCTCACCGGCAGAGAAACGGTTCTCTCTTCGCCGGCGGGGCCGCTTTCGCAGTCCTGGTCGCGCAGCAGGTAGCCCACCACCCGCTGCACACCGCTTTGCAGCGCATAGGCCTGCACGTCGTGCACCAAACCGTGCAGGCGGCGCGACAAGCCGGCCAGCATGCGCAGCGCGAAGCGGTTGTCCTGTTCCAGTTCCTCCATCACGGCCTGGCGGTGCACGGTGAGCAGCAGTGAATCGGCCAGCGCCTGGGCATTCACGAGGTAGGGCTTGTTCAGGAACATCAGCGCTTCGGCGAAGCTCGAGCCGGGGCTGACCAGTTCGATCACCTTCTCCTGCCCGGAGGGCGAGATCACGAACAGCTTCACCTGCCCGACCACGACGACGTGGAACGAGTCGCAGGCTTCACCCATGCGGAAGACCATCTCGCCGCGTTCGAAGCGCCGCAGCTGGCAGCCCTTGGCCAGGCGCTCGAGTTCGGGCCCGCCGATGTCCGAGAACAGCGGCAGCACCGCCAGGAAGCGGGGGATGTCGAAAGTGCGGGTATCGAGCACGGGGTGACCTTGAATTGAAATGGTAACAGGCGGCGGTACCGGGCGGAGACGGGGTCGGCCCCGGTCTTTCGCACCGGCGCAGCCCGGGCCAGCGTCGCCCTCGTTCACGGCACCGGCCTCGCTGCACGGTCCACCATGCCCAGCATGGTCGCCACCGTGATCGAACCGAAGGTCGCCATCGCGATCTGGTCGATCTCGGCCAGCACCTGGCCCAGCGCCCGGTCCACCGGCGTGCCGCCTTCGGGCGCTGCCGGCGCGCCGGCCCCCAGGTCCTCGAAGAGCCGGATCACGTCGAGCAGCGTCAGCCGGCGCGGATTGGCGGCGAAGCGGTAGCCGCCGCCGACGCCACGCACCGAATCGACGATGCCGGCCCGCGCCAGTTCCGACAGCACCTTGGCCAGGTGGTGCAGCGACTCGCCGTACTTGGCCGCAACCTCGGCCGCCGGCACGTGCTCATCCGGCCGGGCGGCGAATTCGAGCACGCTGTACAGCGCCAGTTCGGTATTCTTCTGCAGCTTCATCGCGTCAGGCTTCCGGGCCGATGGCCAGTTCCAGTGGGATCAGCCGGCCGGCCGTCATGCCCTGGCTGCGGAAGAACGAAAGGATCAGCGGGTTGTCGCTGGCCAGCAGGGTGCGCATCACGCGCACGCCCACGCGTTCGAAGCGCTCGCGCATCTCTGTCAGCAATATCGTGCCCACGCCCTGCTGGCGCGCGCGCGGGTCGACGTCGATGGCGAAGACCCAGCCGCAGGGCGGCGAGCCGAATTCCCAGTCGCGCACTTCACCGATCATGAAACCGACCACGCGATCCGCCTGCACCGCCACCAGGAAATGCCGCAGCCCCTGGCCACCGGCGCCGTAGCGGCGGTAGATGCGCTGCCAGTAGTCGGCCTTGTGCAGGCCGGTCACCGTGGCGTCCAGGGCGATCACTTCGGGCAGATCGCCCTGCCGCACCGCGCGCACCTGCGGCGCTGCCGCTGCGGCCGCTGCAGCCTTTGGACGAGCCGCCCCCGATGGCCGGCGTGCGGACGCCTTGCGCGGCTGCGTCGATGTCGATCCCACGGCAACTCCCGAAAACCTGAACCAGGTCAAATTCAAACCAGCATTCCAGTACCAGAATGAGTTTGAAGGATGCATTCTAAGACCGCTCCGGCGCCGGGCCGAGCGCGGCCCCGCAGCCCGCCGCCAGCCACCGCGGCGTGAACCGCAGCACTTTCGGAGACAACCATGACCCTCTTGCGCCACGTCCGCCCCCTGGCCTCTCTGGCCCACTTGGCCAGTGCCGCCCTGCTGACCCTGGCCGCCGCCACCGCGCCGGCCCTGGCGCAGGAGCCCATCCGCATCGGCAGCTTCCTCTCGGTCACCGGGCCGGCGTCCTTCCTCGGCGACCCCGAGCTGAAGACGCTGGAACTCTATGTCGAACGCATCAATGCCGCCGGCGGCGTGAACGGCCGCAAGCTGCAACTCACCGCCTACGACGACGCCGGCGACGCCGAGAAGGCGCGCACCTTCGCCAAGCGGCTGCTCGAGCAGGACAAGGTCGACGTCATCGTCGGCGGCTCGACCACCGGCACCACCATGGCGGCGGTGCCGCTGGTGGAACAGGCTGGCGTGCCCTTCGTCTCGCTGGCCGGTGCGGTGGTGATCGTGGAGCCGGTGAAGAAGTGGGTCTTCAAGACGCCGCACACCGACCGCATGGCCTGCGACAAGGTCTTCGTCGACATGAAGGCCCGCGGCGCCACCAAGGCCGCACTGATCTCGGGCAGCGGCGGCTTCGACAAGTCGATGCGCGCCGAATGCCTGAAGGTGGCGCCGAACCACGGCGTGACCATCGTCGCCGACGAGACCTACGGCGCCACCGACACCGACATGACGGCGCAGCTGACCAAGATCCGCGGCAGCGACGCGCAAGCGGTGCTGAATGCCGGCTTCGGCCAGGGGCCGGCGATCGTGACGCGCAACTACCGGCAGGTGGGCATCACGCTGCCGCTGTACCAGTCGCACGGTGTCGCCTCCAAGGACTACATCAAGCTCTCTGGCGACGCGGCCAACGGCGTGCGACTGCCCGCCGCCGCGCTGCTGGTGGCCGACCTGCTGGATGCGGGCGACGCGCAGAAGCCCGTCGTCACCGCCTACCGCGACGCCTACGAAGGGCGCTACAAGAGCGACGTCTCCACCTTCGGCGGCCACGCCTACGACGGGCTGATGCTCGCGGTGGGCGCCATCAAGGCCGCCGGCGGCACCGACCGCGCCAAGGTGCGCGACGCGCTGGAAGCCACACGCGGCTACGTGGGCAGCGGTGGCGTGGTCAACATGTCGGCCACCGACCACATGGGGCTGGACCTCAGCGCCTTCCGCATGCTCGAGGTCAAGAACGGCACTTGGTCGCTGGTGAAGTGAAGCTCGCGCGCCAGCACCGCACGAGCCGGCCATGGGCGACCAATGGATGCAGTTCGTCGCTGCCGGACTGACGTCCGG
>JAABPT010000238.1 GCA_011391855.1 Burkholderiales bacterium | reverse complement strand
CATCGCCACCACGGCGCCCCGGGCGCGCAATTCCTGCACCACGGCGGCCTTGTCGCCCGGCAGCACTTCGGCGCGGAAGTCGGTGATGCCGAGTTCGGCGGCCACGGCGGCGGCGCTGCCTGGGTTGTCGCCGGTGAGCATCATCGTGCGGATACCCAGGTCGCGCAGGCGCGTGACCGCTTCTCGCGCCGCGGGCTTGACCGCATCGCCGAAGGCGAGCAGGCCGAGCAGCGTGGTCTCGTCGCCGCTGCGCCGCAGCAGCCACGAAACGGCGCGGCCCTGGCGCTCCAGGCGCTCGGCCTCGACCGCCAGGGGGCCGGCGTCTGCGCCCCATTCGCGCAGAAGGCGGCTGCTGCCCAATGCCACTGTCTGGCCGTCGATCGAGGCTTCCACGCCCCGCCCGGGCAGGGCACGGGCCTCAAGGGTCGCGGGCAGAGCCCTGGCTTCATGGCTCTCGGGCGAGGCCCGGGTCTCATGGGTTTCAGGCAAGGCCGCACCGTCCTGCGCACCGCGCCACCGCACCATCACCGCATGCGCCAGCGGGTGGTCGCTGCTTTGCTGTAGCGTCGCGGCCAGACGTAGCACCTCGTCCTGCGTCTGGCCCGCCGCGGCCCGCACGGCCACCAGCGCGGGCCGGCCCTCGGTCAAGGTGCCGGTCTTGTCGAAGGCCACTGTGGTGACCGCATGCGCCACCTCCAGCGCCTCGGCGTCCTTGATCAGGATGCCGTGCCGCGCCGCCACGCCGGTGCCCACCATGATCGCCGTCGGTGTGGCCAGCCCCAGCGCGCAGGGGCAGGCGATCACCAGCACCGACACGGCGTTGATGATGGCCGGCTCCCAGCCGCTGCCCGCCATCAGCCAGCCGCCCAGCGTGAGCAGCGCGATGACCAGCACCACCGGCACGAAGACCGCGCTGACCCGGTCCACGATGCGCTGGATCGGCGCCTTGGCCGCCTGCGCCGATTCGACCATGCGGATGATGCGGGCCAGCGTGGTCTCGGCGCCCACGGCCAGCGTCTTCACCGTGAGCGCGCCTTCGGCATTGATGGCGCCGCCGGTGACGCGGTCGCCCACGTTCTTGGCCACCGGCATGCTCTCGCCGGTGATCAGCGACTCGTCGACATGGCTGCGACCGGCCGTCACCTCGCCGTCCACCGCCACGCGCTCGCCGGGCCGCACGTTCACCAGGTCGCCCAGCTGCACCTGATCCACCGGCACCTCCACCTCGACGCCGCCGCGCTGCACCCGCGCCGTGGCCGGGCGCAGCGCATTCAACGCCCGGATCGCATCGGCCGTCTGCCGCTTGGCGCGCCCTTCCAGCCACTTGCCCAGCAACACCAGCGTGATCACCGCCGCGGAGGCTTCGAAATACAGGTGCGGCATGCCGTGGCCGGCGTGCAGGAATAGCAGGTAGACCGACAAGCCGTAGGCGGCCGAAGTGCCCAGGGCCACCAGCAGGTCCATGTTGCCGGCGCCGGCGCGCACCGCCTTCCAGCCGGCGCGGTAGAAGCGCCAGCCCAGGCCGAATTGCACGGGGGTGGCCAGGGCCAGTTGCGCCCAGCCGCCGAGCATCCAGTCGATGCCCAGCCATTGCAGCAGCATGGGTGCCACCAGCGGCACGGTCAGCACCACGGCCAGCGCCACCGGCCACCAGTCGGGCAGCCGGGCTGCGGCCGGCGCCTCGGCGGCCAGCGCGGCGTCGTGCGCCGCATAACCCGCCTTGCCGACCGCCGCCACCAGCGCCGACACTGGCACTGCTGCCAGCCGCTCGACCGTGGCGCGCTCGGTGGCCAGGTTGACCGAGACCGCCGTGACGCCCGGCACCTTCAGCAGCGCCTTCTCGACCCGGCCGACGCACGAGGCGCAGGTCATGTCCTCGACGCGCAGCGTGGCCGTGGCCAGCGGCACCTCGTAGCCGGCCTTGCGTACCGCGGCCGCCAGCGCCGCAGCGGTGACGTCCGGGCCGGCCTGCACCGTGGCCTGCTCGGTGGCCAGGTTGACGCTGACCGCCGCGACGCCGGGCACGGCGGCGAGCGCCTTCTCGACGCGCCGCACGCACGACGCGCAGGTCATGCCGCCGACCTGGAGCCGGAGTTCGGTGGTCTTTCTATCGGTGGCAGCCGCCTTGGCCGTCTGGGTGTCCATGGGCGCTCCGCGCAAGGGCATGCAGAATGGGAAGCGTGGATCGTCGACGTTCCCACGGTGTCAAGGTCAAGCACCGGGGGTGTCCCCCCACTATCAGCGACAGGGTCATCGCGCCTGCGGTTTGACCTTCCCATCATGGCAAGGTGCAGAGTATGCGCCTTTGTTCACCGTTCACCGTCCCTCAAGGAGCCCACCATGATTGCCTTCGAAGTGCAGGACATGACCTGCGGCCACTGCGTCCGCACCATCACGCAAGCGGTGCAGGCGCTGGACCCGAAAGCCCAGGTGCAGATCGACCTGGCCACGCACCGTGTGGCCATCGAGGCGGCGCAGGCCGATGCCGCGGCATTGGGTGACGCCATTCGCGAAGCGGGCTTCACGCCAGTGGCTGTCGGCGCCTGAGTCGCCTGCGAATCGACCGGGCGCGGGCTGGTGTGCTTGCCGTGCTGGCGGGCCGGCGGGCTGGCGCGAGGGCCGAAACCGGGTGGCCATAATGCGGCCAACCCATGATCGAGACCCAAACCCTGTCGTTCCCGCAGCGGCTCAAGGCCGCCACCGCCGAGGAGCACCGCCGCGTCGAGCGCAGCGGCGTCATGGTCACCTTGCTGCGCGGGCGTATCGAGCGAGTCGCCTACCTGGCGCTGCTGCGCAACCTGCACGCCATTTATGCCGCGCTGGAGCCGGCGCTGCTGCGCCACGCGGCGAGTGCGGTGGTCGGCCCGGTGGTGATGCCCGAGTTGTTCCGAACCGAAGCGCTCGAACGCGACCTGCAGACCCTGCACCACGACGCCGACCCGCCGGCTGGCGCACTTCGGCCCGCCACCGCCGCGTACGTGGCGCGCCTGCACGAGCTCGACGCCAAGCGCCCGGAGTTGCTGGTGGCCCATGCTTACGTGCGCTACCTCGGCGACCTCAGCGGTGGCCAGCAGCTGCGCCGCATCGTGGGCCAGGCGCTGGGGTTGGCGGGTGCGGCGGGTACCCGCTTCTACGATTTCGGTGACAGCGCTCGCGTGAGCGCGCTGGCGCTGCGCTTTCGCGCGGCGCTCGAAGAAGTCGGCGCACGGGCGCATGACGCGGACGCCATCGTGGCCGAGGCCGAAAGCGCCTTCGGCCGCCACCGCCAGCTCTTCGAGCAACTGGCGGCCGCGGCCTGAAGCGGGCTCGTCCGGCTCGTGCCGGCCGGCTGCTCAGCCCGGCGGCGGTCCCCAGCCGCGGATGCGCGCATACAGCAGGGCTGCCCGCGCGGTGGCGGCTTCCACCTCCTGCAGCAGCGGGGCCACCACGGGCCCAGCGCCGCCGTCGGCGATATCCATCGCCGCCAGGCTGGCGTTGGCTATGATGGCGCCGAGCACGTCGTTGCCGTCGGGCGCACCCTGGCCGCGGCCGGTGCGCGACAGCGAGGTCTCCAACCGCAGGCGGGCGGCGTCGGCGCGCTTGTGTTCGGTGAGGTCGTTGAAGATGAAGATGAAGCCCAGCAGCGCACCGTCGCGCGCCGGCACCGGCTCGCCGCGCACTGACACCGGCAGCGGTTCGCCCGCGGGCTGCAGCAGCGCCATCTCGCCACGCCAGGCGCGCTGCTCGGCGCGCACCTGGCCCATCATCTGCCGCACCAGGGTGGGCTGGGCGAACAGCGCCAGCATGGCCTCCAGCGTGTGGCATTCGTCATGCTGCCGCCCGGCCAGGCGGTAGAACGCGCCATTGGCGTAGAAGGCGCGGCCCGCGGCGTCGGCCACGACCACGGCTTCCTTCGAGTCGGCCACCGTGGCGCGCACCTGAGATAGCTGGTGCTCGGCAATCAGCAGCCGCACGGC
>JAABPT010000237.1 GCA_011391855.1 Burkholderiales bacterium | reverse complement strand
CGCCCGCCTGCGCGGCGCCGGCATGACGGTCGAACCGCTGGACTGATCGGCCGTCTCCTCACAAAGCACTTTCATTCCCCATGCCAAGTGCTTCATTTAGAACGAGTTTTTAGCTCCAATTTTGCTGGAGATGACGTCCCTAAGTCATTGATTTGATTGAATTTTTCGAGCGCGCCAGGCATTGACCGGCCTGCTTTGCTCGGTTAGAGTGGGAGTTCGTGTCGATTAGTGGGGTTTTGTGTCTTCTATGGTCTTTCGGGGTGGCCCGGTACTCACGCTGGACGGCAAAGGGCGCGTCACCGTGCCCGTGCGCTGGCGCGACATGCTGGTGGCTACCGTGCAAGGCCTGCTAGTGGTGGCGAAGAACCCCGACGGCTGCCTCTCGCTGTACCCGCTGCCGGTGTGGGAGCAGTTCGAGGCCAGCCTGCTTTCGCTGACCACGGAAGACGAGGCCTGGCGCCGCTTCTTCGTGGGCAGCGCCACCGAAGTCGAAATCGACAGCGCCTCGCGCGTGCTGATCCCGCCCGAGCTGCGCAGCTGGGCCGGTCTGGAGCGCGAGGTGAAGTTCATGGGCGTGGGTCCGAACTTCGAATTGTGGGATATGGCCCGCTACGAAGCGCGCGAGGCCGAGGTCATCGCCCGCGGCCGGCCCGAGGCCTTGCGCACGCTGGTCATCCGGTGAACGCCGCGAGCCCATGGCGCCACACCACCGTGTTGCTCACCGAAGCCGTCGAGGCGCTGGTGACGCAGGCCGACGGCATCTACGTGGACGGCACTTTCGGCCGCGGCGGCCATGCGCGGGCGATCCTGGGCAAGCTCTCGCCGGCGGGCCGACTGGTGGCCTTCGACAAGGACCCGCAGGCCGTGGCCGCGGCGGCCGAGATCACCGACCCGCGGCTGAGCATGTGCCACGCCAGCTTCGCCGACATGGCACACGAGCTTTCGGCGCTGGGCATCACGCAGGTGCAGGGCGTGCTGCTCGACCTGGGCGTGAGTTCGCCGCAGATCGACGACCCGGCGCGCGGCTTCAGCTTCCGTTTCGACGCCCCGCTGGACATGCGCATGGACACCACGCGCGGCGAAACAGCGGCGCAATTCCTGGAACGCGCCGAACTGGGCGAGATCGCGGAGGTGATACGTGACTATGGCGAAGAACGGTTTGCTGTTTCGATTGCAAAGGCGCTTGTGGCTCGCCGGGAGGGCGGGGCTCCCGTGCGAAGCACAGCAGAGCTTTCCGCGCTCGTGGCTCGTGCAGTCAAGACCCGCGAGCCGGGCCAGGACCCTGCAACGCGCACGTTTCAGGCTCTTCGGATTCACGTCAACGCCGAGCTTGAGGCCTTGCAACAAGGGCTGAAGGCGGCGCTGGACCTGCTGGCCCCACAGGGACGACTGGTCGTGATCAGCTTCCATTCGCTCGAAGACCGCATCGTCAAGACCTTCATCGCGCGCGAGAGCCGCGACGAGGTGGACCGCCGCGCGCCCTTCGCGCCGCCGCGGCCGATGCGGCTGGTGTCGCTGGGGCGCGTCAAGCCCGACTACCGCGAGATCGCGGCCAACCCGCGCGCCCGTTCGGCGGTGCTGCGCGTGGCCGAGCGCACGGACGTGACCACATGACCAAGCTCGACGTGTTGTTGCTTGCGCTGCTGCTGGCCAGCAGCCTGCTGGCGGTGAACAACGGCTACGAGTCGCGCCGGGTCTTCTCGGAGCTCGACCGCGCACGCCAGGTGCAGGCGCAGCTGGACGCCGAGTTCAAGCGTCTGGACGCCGAGCGCCAGGCCCAGGGCACGCACCTGCGGGTGGAGAAGACGGCGCGTGAGAAGCTGAAGATGCGCACCGCCAGCCCGGCGGTCACCGCTTATGTCTTCGACGCCGCGGCTTCGGGGGGCGCGCGATGAGGAAGCCGCGCGCCGGCGCCAACAGCGTGCGCAGCGTCAACTACGCCACCAGTCCGCTGCTGGCGAGCAAGACGCCGCCCTGGCGGTCGCGCTTCGTCGTGGTGCTGGTGGCGGCCGCCTTTCTGCTGCTGCTGGGGCGTGCGGTGTTCGTGCAGGTCGTGCGCACCGACTTCTACCAGGCCCAGGGCGACAAGCGTTTCGTGCACAAGCAGGCGCTGCCGGCCAGCCGCGGCCGCATCCTCGACCGCAACGGCCTGGTGCTGGCCACCAGCGTGGCCATGCCCACGGCGCTGGTCGACACCAAGACCTTTGCCGCCGACACCGCGCAGCGCAAGGCACTGGCCGGCTTGCTGGCCATGCCCGCCGCCGAACTCGACCAGCGCCTGGCCGGGGCCACGGGCACCGTGACGCTGCGCCGCCACGTGCCCGAAGACCGCTGGCAGGAAGTGAAGGCACTCAAGATTCGGGGCCTGCACGAGGTGCGTGAATACCAGCGCCGCTACCCCGAAGGCGCGGCAGCCGCGCACGTGGTGGGCTTCACCGACATCGACGACCGCGGTCAGGAAGGGATCGAGCTGGGTTTCCAGTCGCAACTGCTGGGCACCAGCGGCCAGCGCACGGTGTTGCGCGACCGGTTGGGACGCGTGGTGGAGGACATCGGCGACCAGGCCGACCCCGTGCACGGCAGCGACATCACGCTCTCGATCGACTCCAAAGTGCAGTTCTTCGCCTGGCAGCGCCTGGCTGAAGCCGTGCGTGAACACGGCGCCCGCGCCGGCAGCGTGGTGGTGCTGGACGTGCGCACCGGCGAGGTGCTGGCGCTGGCCAACGTGCCCAGCTTCGACCCCGCGCAGCGTCGCAACCTGAGTGGCGCGCAACTGCGCAACCGCGCGCTCACCGACATCTTCGAGCCCGGCTCGACGATGAAACCCTTCACCGCAGCGCTGGCGCTGGAGAGTGGCCGCGTCACGCCCGAAACCCCCATCCAGACCGCGCCCGGCCGCATCACCATCACCGGCTCCACCATCACCGACGCGCACCCGCACGGCGTGCTGACGGTGGCCGAGGTGATCCAGAAGTCCAGCAACGTGGGCACCGTCAAGATGGCGATGCAGATGCCGGCGCGCGAGATGTGGGAGATGTACACCGCCATCGGCCTGGGCCAGAAGCCGCGCATCGACTTCCCCGGCGCCGTCACCGGCCGCCTGCGGCCGTACAAGAGCTGGCGGCCCATCGAGCAGGCCACCATGAGCTACGGCTACGGCCTGTCGGCCAGCCTGTTCCAGCTGGCGCGCGCCTACACCGTGTTCGCGCGCGACGGCGAGCTGATCCCGGTGACCATCCAGCGCCAGGACGAGCCCGCGGTGGGCCAGCGTGTCATCTCGGCCAAGACGGCGCGCCAGGTGCGCGAGATGCTGCGCCTGGCCGCCGGCCCGGGCGGCACGGCGCCGCAGGCGCAGGCCATCGGCTATTCGGTGGGCGGCAAGACCGGTACCGCGCGCAAGCAGGAAGGCCGCAGCTACACCAACAAATACCGCGCCTGGTTCGTGGGCCTGGCCCCGGTGAGCGACCCGCGCATCGTGGTGGCGGTGATGGTGGACGAGCCGAGCAAGGGCGTGTACTACGGCGGCGTGGTGGCGGCACCGGTGTTCAGCCAGGTCGTGCAGCAGACGCTGCGCACCATGAACGTGGCGCCCGATATCGACGTTGCGGCCCAGATCAGCGCCAAGCCGGTGGCGGCCGAACTGGAGAGCTTCTGACGTGGCCGTCACCCGCCTGAGCTCCCCCCAGGACGCCGCCAGCTGGCTGGCGGCGCGCGTCACCGGCACGCTGCGCAGCGACAGCCGTGCCGTGCAGCCGGGCGACAGCTTCGTGGCCTGGCCCGGCGCCGCCGTCGACGGCCGCCGCTTCGTGCCGGCGGCGCTGGCCGCGGGCGCGGCCGCCTGCCTGGTGGAGTCCGAAGGCGACGCGGCCTACGGCTTCGACGATGCGCGCATCGCGGCGCTGCCGGGGCTGAAGGCGGCTGCCGGCGCCGTGGCCGACGCCTATTTCGGCGCGCCCAGCCGG
>JAABPT010000236.1 GCA_011391855.1 Burkholderiales bacterium | reverse complement strand
GAGCTGCTGTACCTGGGCATCAGCGGCGACGGCGATTCGGCGTCCATCGGCCTGGGCCAGTTCGCGCATTCGGTGCGGCGCGGCGTGCACATGGTCTACATCGTCGAGAACAACGGCGTGTACGGCCTCACCAAGGGCCAGTTCTCGGCCACCGCCGACCGCGGCAGCAAGAGCAAGAAGGGCGCCGTGAACAACGATTCACCGGTGGACCTGGTGGGCCTGGCGCTGCAACTCGGCGCCACCTACGTGGCGCGCGGCTTCTCGGGCGACAAGGCGCAGCTGGTGCCGCTGATCAAGGGCGCCATGCGGCATGGCGGCGCCGCCTTCATCGACGTCATCAGCCCCTGCGTGGCCTTCAACAACCACGCCGGCAGCACGCGCAGCTATGACCAGGTGCGCGAGCACAACGAGGCCGTCAACCGCATCGACTTCATCGACCTCGCGCCCGAGATCACCGTCGAGCCGGCGCCAGGTGAGGTACTCGAATTGCCGCAGCCCGACGGCAGCCTGATGCGGCTGCGCAAGCTGCACGAAGACTACGACCCCACCGACCGCATCGCGGCGCTGTCGCAGATGCTGGCCATGCAGGCGCTGGGCGAGATCGCCACCGGGCTGCTCTACGTGGAGCCGCAGGCGGTGGACCTGCATGCGGCGTTGCAGACGGTGGCCACACCGCTGAACCGGCTGGGTGAAGCGGAGTTGTGCCCGGGTGCGCAGACGCTGGCGCAGATCAACGCCGGCTTGCGCTGACGCGGGCTGGGTGCTGCTGCCATCGCCGCACCCCCCATCTGAGTGGGACCGTTGCCGCTGGCCCGGGCGGGCGTGACAGGGATCACGGCAAGAAACCATGAATCGACACGGCGCTCCCACGCTTGCGGGATGCGCCGATCGGGTCACTCCCATAGCCTGCAGGCATTGCAAACGCTACGGAATCGGCCTTGCCGGCTGCCACGAAAAATGACTGCTTCACTCGTTCGCACCGCCGCCGCCCTGCTGTTGGGCAGCACGGCAATGCTGTCGCAAGCCGCCACCGTCAACCTCAGCAACTGGACTTTCGGCAAAGGCAACAACGTCACGGTCGGCAGTCCCGTGCACCAAGGACCGGCCGGGGGGTTCAAGGGGTCGGTGACCTTCGCCGCCGCCGGCGAAGCCGGATTCAGTGGCACCTGGTCCGACTTCATCACCTACTGCGTCGAGATCGACGAGAGCTTCCGCCTGTCCAGTGGCGAAATGACCGAATACAGCGTGGTCGCCGGCGCGACCTATGGCAAGTGGAGCAGCGGTAATGGGCAGGGCAACTCCGCTGCGGCAACGGCAGATCGATTGGGTCGCTTGCTCACCTACGTGGGGTCGGACAGCACGCTGGTGGACTCGGCGGACGAGTCGACGTCGCTGCAACTGGCGATCTGGAACGTTATTTATGACCAGGACAACAGTTTGGCGGGCGGGCAGTTTAAGGAGAGCAGCAAGAAGGGCAGCTACAACGATCACGCCAAGACGCTGCTGACGGCGTCGATGGGTTGGACCTCGACGCTCGACGTGTTCGTGCTGGCGAAAGCCGGCTCGCAGGACTTCTTGTTGACCCGGGACTCGGCTCCAGGCATCGCGTTGACGTCGACCGATGCCAGCCCCGTGCCGGAACCCGCCAGCCTGGCGCTGAGCCTGCTGGGTCTCGCCGCGGCTGGCGCTGCGTCGCGGTGCCGCCGCGCCTGAGTTACTGCAGTCGCCGCCGCCACAGCAGCATAGCGGTGCCACCCAGGCCAATGAACAGCGTGAGGCTGTAGAACTCATAAGGCACGCCCAGCAGCTTGGCTGCGGCGTCGGCGCAACTGGCGTAGGGCGCGAAGACCTCGGGCCACAGCGCGTCGACACCCACGCCGCTGACGATGCGGTCGGCCACGGTCAGGTTGCACGAGGTGCTGGACGAGGCCACGAAGTGCTGCCACAGCGCCGCCGCGATGCCGCCCAGCGCCAGCAGCCCGATCAGCGCTGCACCGAGGCGCCGCACGATGAACAGCCGCATCAAGTGCCCGGCCAGACCGAGCAGCGCGGCCAGCGAAATGGCCACGAAGATCAGCCGCTGCAGCACGCACCAGGGGCAGGGCTGCATGCCGAACACGTGCTGCGTCACCAGCGCCAGCCCAACGGCAGCCAGCGGCACCACGATGCCGGCAGCGAGCAGGCGGGCCGGGGTGAGGAGGGCGGTCCCGGTCACGCCAGTTCGGCGATCAGCTCGATCTCGACGCAGGCGCCCATGGGCAACTGCGCGACGCCGAAGGCGCTGCGCGCGTGCGCGCCGACCTCGGTGCCGAACACTTCCACCATCAGTTCGCTGCAGCCGTTGGTCACCAGGTGGTGTTCGGTGTAGGTGGGTGCGCTGTTGACCAGGCTCAGCAGCTTGACGATGCGCTTCACGCGCGCCAGGTCGCCGGCAGCGGCCTGCAGCGTGCCCATCAGGTCCACCGCCACGGCGCGCGCCGCGGCGCGACCTTCCTCGGTGGCCATCGTGAGGCCGAGCTGGCCGACCCAGGGCTTGCCGTCCTTCTTCGCGATGTGGCCGGAGATGAAAACCAGGTTGCCGCTGCGCACGAAGGGCAGGTAGGCGGCGGCGGGCACGGCCACGGGCGGCAGCGTGATGCCCAGGGCTAGTAGGCGGTCCTTGACGGTCATGGCGGAGGTCCTTGAAAGGTCGACGGGCATCCTACACTGCGGCCATGGGAGCACCCGTCGGGCCCGCCATGCTCGGGCTGCTGCTGGCGTTGGGCTGGCTCGGCGGCACGGCAGTGCAATTGCAGCAGGCCACGCTCTGGCGGGTTCTGCCTGTGCTGGCCCTGGCCGCGGTTGGGGCTGGCGCCGCAGCGCTGGCCTGGCGACACCGTCGCGGCTGGGCTGGTGCGCTGACGCTGGCGCTGGCGTTGGCCGCGCTGGCCTTTGCCGTCACCAGCGGGCGGGCGGCCTGGCGCCTGGCCGACGCCTTGCCGCCGGCGCTGGAAGGCCAGGACCTGGTCGTCACCGGCGTGATCTCTGACCTGCCGCGGGTGAGCCTGATCGGCACCCGCTTCAATTTCGAGGTGGACAGCGCACAGCGCCTGGGCTCGCCGGTGACCGTGCCGCGACGCCTGTCGCTGGGCTGGTACCGTGGCTTCGACGACGGTGCGCTGCTCGCCGGTCCGGTGGCCGACCTGCGTGCTGGCCAGCGCTGGCGGCTCACGGTGCGGCTGCGCCAGCCGCACGGCGCGTTCAACCCGCATGGCTTCGACCTCGAGCTGTGGCTGTTCGAGCAAGGCCTGCGCGCCGGCGGCACGGTGCGCGCAGTGCCGGGCGCGGTGATCGAGAAGCTCGACGACGACGCCGGCCAGGCGATCGACCGCCTGCGCCAGGACCTGCGCGACGCCGTCTATCGTCATGTGCCCGACGCCCAGGCGGCCGGCGTGCTGGCGGCGCTGGCGGTGGGCGACCAGGCGGCCATCGAACGCGACGACTGGGACCTGTTCCGCGTCACCGGCGTGGCGCACCTGATGAGCATCTCCGGCCTGCACGTGACCATGTTCGCCTGGCTCATTGGCGGCATCGCCGGGCGGTTGTGGCGGCTGTGGCCGCGCGGCATGCTGGCCGTGCCGGCGCCGCTGGCGGCGCGCTGGGCCGGCTTGGCCGGCGCGGCGGGCTACGCGCTGCTGGCCGGCTGGGGCGTGCCGGCGCAGCGCACGGTCGGCATGATCGCCGCCGTGGTGCTGCTGCGCAGCCTGGGTCTGCGCTGGCCGCTGCCGCTGGTGCTTTTGGCCGCCGCGCTGGCGGTAGCACTGGCCGACCCCTGGGCGCTGCTGCAACCGGGCTTCTGGCTGTCGTTCGTGGCGGTGGGGCTGCTGGTGGGCTCGGAGCCGGCGCATGCCGCCGGGTCGGCCACGCCGCCGCTGTCCGGCCGGCTCGGCCGCCTCGGGCAGGCCGTGCGCGGCGGCTTGCGCAC
>JAABPT010000235.1 GCA_011391855.1 Burkholderiales bacterium | reverse complement strand
GCGACCACTTTCCGGCGCAGCTCTCCGGTGGCGAGCAGCAACGCGTGGCGATCGCGCGCGCCATCGTGAAGAAGCCCGACGTGCTGCTGTGCGACGAGCCCACCGGTGCGCTGGACTACACCACCGGCAAGCTGGTGCTGGAGGTCATAGCGCGCATCAACCGCGAGCTCGGCACCACGGCCGTGGTGATCACGCACAACGCGGCGATCGCCGGCATGGCCGACCGCGTGATACGGCTGGGCGACGGGCGCATCCAGAGCGTGGAGCGCAACGAACACAAGATCTCGCCTTCGGAGCTGAGCTGGTGAGCAGTTGAAATGAAAGCGCTGGACCGCAAGCTGCTGCGCGACCTGCGCCTGATGTGGAGCCAGGCGCTGACCATCGCGCTGGTGGTGGCCAGCGGCGTGGGCGGCTTTCTCACCACGCTCTCAGCCGTGGATTCGCTGGCGCTGGCGCGCGAGCGCTTCTACGCCCAGGGCCGCTTCGCCGACGTCTTTGCAAGCGTCAAGCGCGCGCCCGACGTGCTGGTCGACACCCTGCGCGCCCTGCCCGGCGTGGCCGACGTGCAGACCACCACCGAATTTGCCGTGCGCGTGGAAATCGAAGGCCAATCCGATCCCATCATCGGCCAGCTCATCGGCGTGGACGCGCGGCAAGGCTTGCGCATGAACCGCATCACGCTGCGCAGCGGTCGTGCCGCCGACGATTCGATGTCCCCAGGGCGCGTGCAGTCCGACGGCGCGCTGCCGGCCTGGGTGTCGGAAAGCTTCGCCATCGCGCACGCCCTGAAACCCGGCGCGCGGCTGTCGGCGCTGATCAACGGCAAGCGGCG
This sequence comes from Burkholderiales bacterium, assembly GCA_011391855.1. Taxonomy (GTDB): domain Bacteria; phylum Pseudomonadota; class Gammaproteobacteria; order Burkholderiales; family Burkholderiaceae_C; genus Rubrivivax. The sequence continues at coordinate 3,134 of JAABPT010000235.1, read as the reverse complement.
GGCTCTCGTGATGGCCGGCGTGGCGCTGTCGCCCGAGTACATCTTCGCGGGACTCTGGGGCATGCCCGACCAACGCGGTTTCGGCGTCTTCTGGGTCGACGACGAAGCGCTGTCCGCCGCCTACGATATGCAGGGCGCCTTCAACCGGGTGGCCGTGAAGCTGGCGCCGGGCGCCGACGAGCGCGACGTGGTCGCCGCGCTGCAGGTTCATCTGGCGCGCTACGGCGGGCGCGAAGCGCATGGCCGCGAGGACCAGGTCTCGCACGCCATGCTCGGCAACGAGATCAAGGAACAGCAGGTGATGGGCACCGTGCTGCCTTCCATCTTTCTGGGCGTGGCGGCCTTCCTGCTGAACGTGGTGATCTCGCGCCTGGTGGCCACGCAGCGCGAGCAGATCGCGGCGCTCAAGGCGCTGGGCTACCCGAACACCGCCATCGCGGCGCATTACCTGAAGATGGTGCTGGTGATCGTGGCCGCGGGCTTCGTGCTCGGCATCGCGCTGGGGCACTGGCTGGGCACGATGTTCACGGGCCTGTATGCCGAATTCTTCCGCTTTCCGAGCTTCGAGCACCGCATCGCACCCTGGCTGGTGCTGGTGGGCGCCGTGCTGTCGGTGGCCACAGCCGTGCTCGGCACGCTGAATGCCATTGCCGCCACGGTACGGTTGGCCCCGGCCGAGGCCATGCGCCCGCCGGCCCCTGGACGCTACCGCCGCACGGTGCTGGAACGGCTGGGCGTGAAGCGCATCGGCACGGCGCTGCGCATGATCCTGCGCAACATGGAACGGCGGCCGCTGCGCACGGGGCTGTCGATGGCCGGCGTGGCGGCGGCAGTGGCCATCGTCATCATGGGCAATTTCTTCCGCGACGCCATCGAATTCGTCGTCGACAGCCAGTTCCGACTGGTGATGCGCAACGACGTGGCGGTGTGGACGCTGGAAACCGTGTCCGACCGCGCGCGTGGCGAGTTGCTCAAGCTGCCGGGCGTGAAGGCCGCCGAGTCGAGCCGTTTCGTGGCCGTGACGCTGGTCAACGGCCACCGCCGCGAGCGCAGCCAGATCCGCGGCTACGCCACCGTGCCCGAGCTCTACCGCATCATTGGCGTGGACGGTCGCGAGACGCTGCCCAGCGGCGACGGCATCGTGCTCACCGACCGCCTGGCCGACAAGCTGGGTCTGCGCGTGGGCGACACCGTGCTGGCCGAAGTGCTGGAGGGCCGGCCACGCACGCTGCGCCTGATGGTGGACGCCACGGTGCGCGAGATGATGGGCCTGAACGCCTACATGAACCGCGATGCGCTGAACCGTGCGCTGGGCGAGGGCGACCTGTCCAGCGGCTTCGTGCTGCTGCTGGAGCAAGGCGCCGAGCCGGCGCTGCTGGCCGCCACGCGCGAGATGCCGCGCGTGGCCGGCGCCTTCAGCAAGGCGAGCATGCTGCGCAACATGGAAGAGATCAGCGCCCGCAACATCCGCATCATGAGCACGGTGCTGACTCTGTTTGCCGGCGTCATCGCCGTGGGCGTGGTCTACAACAATGCACGCATCGCCCTGGCCGAGCGCACCTGGGAACTGGCCAGCCTGCGCGTGCTGGGTTTCACGCGCGCCGAGGTGTCGGCGCTGCTGCTCGGTGAACTGGCGATCTCCATCGCCGTGGCGCTGCCGCTGGGCATGGGGCTGGGCTGGGGCCTGGTGCACCTGATCGTGGGGCTGCTCAAAAGCGACCAGTTCTTCTTTCCGGTGGTGATCCAGCCGCGCACCTACGCCTGGGCCGCCATTTGCATCATGGCCGCCGGTGTGGCCAGCGCGCTGGTGGTGCGCCGCCGGATCGACCGGCTCGACATGGTGGCGGCGCTCAAGACTCGGGAGTGAACGGATGAACCGCAAGACCCTGCTCATGGGCGGTGCCGCGGCCGCCGTGCTGGTGGCGCTGCTGGCCTGGGCCTTCGCGCCGCGGCCGGTGGAGGTGGAGGTGGCCGAAGCCACGATGGGGCCCTTCGAAACCACCGTGGACGAGGATGCACGCACGCGCGTGGCCGACCGCTACGTGGTCTCGGCGCCGCTGGCCGCGCGGCTGCAGCGCGTGAGCCTGCGCGAGGGCGACGCGGTGGCGGCCGGCGACCTGCTGGCCACCCTGCTGCCCGCCTTCAGCCCCATGCTGGACGAACGCAGCCTGCTCGAGCAGCAGGCGCGCGTGGCCACGGCGCAGGCCGGCGTGCAGCTGGCGGCCACGCGCATCGGCGCGGCGCGCGTGGCGCTGGAGCAGGCGCGCGCCGAGCAGCGCCGCACCGAGCAGCTGGCGCAGCAGGGCTTCGTCTCGCCGAGCAAGATCGAGGGCGACCGCCTGGTGACCGACGCAGGGCGGGCCGCCCTGGACACCGCGACCGAGGGCGAACGCATCGCGCGCCACGAGCTGGCCCAGGCCCGCGCCGCGCTGAGCGCCGTGCGCGACGGCAGCAGCGCCCGCGGTGCCTTCGAGCTGCGCTCTCCCGTGGCCGGGCGCGTGCTGAAGGTGCACCACCAGAGCGAGACCGTGGTCGCCACCGGCACGCCGCTGCTGGAACTGGGCGACACCCGGCGCATGGAGGTGGTGGCCGAACTGCTGACCACCGACGCGCTGCTGGCCGTGCCCGGCAGCGCCGTTCGCATCGAACGCTGGGGCGGCCCCGACGTGCTGCAGGGGCGGGTGCGACGGGTCGAGCCGGCGGCCTACACCAAGATCTCGGCACTGGGCGTGGAGGAGCAGCGGGTGAACGTGCTCATCGACCTCACCAGCCCGGCCGCGGCATGGGCGGCGCTGGGCGACGGCTACCGCGTGGGGGTGCGCATCGTCACGCGCAGCGAAGCCAGCGTGCTGCGCGTGCCGGTGAGCGCGGTCTTTCCGCTGCCGGCCGGTGACGTTGCACCGGGTTCAGCGGGTTCGGCGGTATTCGTGCTCGACGGCGGGCGCGCCAGGTTGCAGCCGGTGCAGGTGGGCGCGCGCAACGGCAGCGAAGCCTGGATCCAGGACGGCCTGGCCCCCGGCACCAGGGTGCTGATCTACCCGCCGGCGGCGGTGGAAGACGGCGCCCAGGTGCGGGTGCGGGTGGTCTGACCGTCGGCGGTGTCGGCACGCGGCATCGGCCATGGCGTGACTTCA
>JAABPT010000234.1 GCA_011391855.1 Burkholderiales bacterium | reverse complement strand
GCTTTCCGGCACCGGCCAGCGCATCTACGAACGCACGCGGCCGCGCCTGCTGCAAGTGCGTACGCTGCTCAAGACGCAAGACAGCCAGTCTTCCGTGGGCTCGGGTTTCCTGGTCGACGAGGCCGGGTTGCTGGTCACCAATTTCCACGTCGTCAGCCAGTACGCGCTGCAGCCCAGCCGCCACCGGCTCGTCTATGCCACCGTCGAAGGCCGGCAGGGCGCGCTGGAACTGCTGGCCTTCGACGTCGTTCACGACCTGGCCCTGCTGCGGCCCGCCGACCCCGCGCCGCTGGCCGGCCGCGGCGCCGTGGCACTGCGCCCGGCCGACGATCCGCTGCCGCGCGGCGCGCGCATCTTCTCGCTGGGCAACCCGCTCGACGTGGGTTTCGCAGTGGCCGAAGGCAGCTACAACGGGCCGGTGGAGCGCAGCTTCCTGGAGACGCTGTTCTTCGGCGGCTCGCTCAGCGGCGGCATGAGCGGCGGCCCGGCGCTCGACGACCAGGGCCGGCTGATCGGCGTCAACGTGGCGGCGCGGCGCGACGGCGAGCAGGTCAGCTTCCTGGTGCCGGCGGCGCCGGTGCGCGAGCTGATCGAACGTGGGCGCGGCGTCACGCCCATCACCACGCCCGCCTGGGCCGAGGTGACACGGCAGTTGCTGGCGCACGAAGCCACGCTCACCGAACGCTTCATCGCCCTGCCCTGGCGCAGCGCCGGCCACCCGCGCTATGCCATTCCAGTGCCTCAGGAGGAATTCATGCGCTGCTGGGGTCGCGGCTCGCCGCAGGCCACGCGCGGGCTGCAGTTCGAGCGCAGCGACTGCGCCATGGACAGCCGCATCTTCGTCAGCGGCTCGCTGCTCACCGGCCACCTGTCGGTGCGCCATGAGGCGTACGACGGCAGCAAGCTCGGCGCGCTGCGTTTCGCCGAACGTTATTCGGCCAGCTTCCGCAACGAATTCATGGGCGTCGACGAGCGTCATCGCACCGCACCGCGTTGCGTGGAGCGCAGTGTCGACCGCGATGGCCTGCCGCTGCGGGCCGTGGTCTGCCTGCGCGCCTACAAGAAGCTCGAGGGCCTGCACGACCTGAGCGTGCTGGTGGCCACGCTCGACGGCAGCGAAGTCGGCGTGCAAGGCCGCTTCGACGCCCGCGGCGTGAGCCTGGCCAGCGCGCAGCGCCTCACCGCCCACTACCTGGACGGCTTTGCATGGACCGCCCCGAAGAACGCCTCGCGCTGATCGAGTGCTTCGAACGCGACGGCCGGCCCGGCCGCACGGTGGACGTGCACGCCTGGCCGCTGACACTGGGCCGCGCGCTGAGCAACCACGTGGTGGTGGACGACGCCTACGTGGCGCCCCGGCACGCGTGCATCGAGCCCGACGCGCAGGGCCGCCTGAGGCTGGCGGTGCTGAAAACGGCCAACGGCGTGCTGGTCGACGGCCGCCGCCACGCCGCCGGCACCAGTTGCGAGCTGCCGCCAGACGGGGCCACGCTGCAGCTCGGCCAGACGCGGCTGCGGCTGCGCCTGCCCGGCGAAACACTGGCGCCCGAAAAACCGCTGCCGGCCGCGGCCGCGCTGGCCACGCCGTGGCTGCTGGCGCTGGCGCTGCTGGCCCTGGCGCTGGCCGAGCTGGCGCTGGGCCTGGACCCGGGCGCCGACCTCACGGCCTGGCTGCCGGTGCTGGTGGGCCTGCCCGCGGCGGTGGCCGGCTGGTGCGCGCTGTGGGCGCTGCTGTCCAAGGTGTTCCAGCACCGCTTCGACTTCGCCGGCCACTTGCGCATCGCGCTGCCATGGTTGCTGGCCCTCCAGCTCGTCGACGCCCTGCTGCCGCAACTGGCGGCGGCGCTCGCCTGGCCATGGTTGTGGCGGCTGACGGCACCGCTGCAGGTGCTGCTGTTCGCGCTGTGGCTGCGCCAGCACCTGGCGCATGTGCTGCCGGCCTACCGCCGCACCGTCGGCGCCGCGGTGGCTGTGGTCACGCTGGCCGGCAGCGCCATTTCGCTGAGCCTCATCCACCGCGCCACCGACAGCTACAGCCGCGCGCCCTACATGAGCACGCTGCCGCTGCCGGCCGTGCGGCTGGCCGGCACCGAGCCGCCGTCCGTGCTGGTGCAGGACATGGCCGGGCTGGCCGAGCCGCTGGCGGCGCGCGCCAAGAAGGCGCGGGAAGAAGACGACGACGACAGCGCCGGTGACGACGAATGAAGCCGCCGGGCGCCCGGAAGTCCCCACCCCACACAGTTCGTTCGCTTGACGCGCTGAACACGCTGAACACGTCGAACAATTAGGGGCCGGGCATAGCCGAATAGCCGCGGCGAATGCGGCAGGCGAAGATGCCCGGCCATGCACAAGCGTTTGCTCATCGGCGTCTCGGCGCGCATCTACTACCCCGGCTCGGCCGGCATGCCGCTGGGCGGCGTATGGACCAAGACGCTGCACTACCTGGAACAGTCGGTGGCGCACTGGATCCTGTCCGGGGGCGCGATGGCCGTCATGGTGCCTGCGGTGGACGCCGAAAGCGTCGTCAAGCGCAACGACCTCGACCTGCACGACTACGCCGCCGCGCTCGACGGCCTGGTGCTGCAAGGCGGCAACGACGTCGCCCCCGAAAGTTACGGCGAGAGTCCGCTGCACGCCGACTGGCATGGCGACCGCGTGCGCGACCGCTACGAAATGGAGCTGATCCGCGCCTTCGTGGCGGCGCGCAAGCCGGTGTTCGGCATCTGCCGCGGGCTGCAACTGCTGAACGTCACCTTTGGCGGCACCCTGCTGCAGGACATTTCCACGCAACGGCCCGAGGCGCTGGACCACCGCGTGGCGGGCAAGTACGAACACCACCATCACGCGGTGGAATTCGTACCCGGCACGCGGCTTGCGTCACTGTTTCCCGGTGTGAAGCGGGCCACCACCAACAGCATCCACCACCAGGGCATCAAGGATCTGGCGCCCGGTTTCGTGGTCGAGGCGCGCTGCCCGGAGGACGGCATGATCGAAGCCGTGCGCCGCGGCGGCTCCGGCTATGTGGCCGGCGTGCAGTGGCACCCGGAATTCCACGATCCGGCGCACCCCGTGACGCTGGACGACACGCCTATCCTGCACGACTTTCTCGCTGCCGCACGCGCGGCGCGGCGCTGACTCCCGCTGCCCTCTACATGCACCCCGCCCGACTCCTCGTCCGCCTGGCGCTGAGCCTGCTCGTCTTCGTGGGCAGCGCCGCCCAGGCCGCCTCGCTGCGCATCGCCACCGCGTTCGACCCGCAGACCATGGACCCGCATGCGCTGGCGCTGCTGTACCACTCGCGCGTGGCCTTCCAGGTCTACGAGTCGCTCGTCGGTCGCGACGAGAAATTCCAGCTCGAACCCGCGCTGGCCACGGCCTGGCAGATGACGGCGCCCACGCGCTGGCGCTTCCGGCTGCGCCCGGGTGTGACTTTCCACGACGGTTCACCCTTCGGTGCCGACGATGTGGTGTTCTCGCTCGAACGGGCCATGGTCGCGCCTTCGCAGCGCGCCTTCCAGCTCAAGGGCGTCACCGCCATCCGCAAGCTCGACCCGCTCAGCGTGGAGGTGCAACTCGAGGCCCCCGACGCCGTGCTGCCCGAGAAGCTGCAATTCGTGGCCATCATGAGCAAGGCCTGGAGCGAGAAGTACGGCCTGGCCAAGGCGCAGGACTTCAATGCCAAGCAGGAAACCTACGCCATCCGCAACGCCAACGGCACCGGCCCGATGCGCCTGGAGCGCTATGACCCCGACGTGCGCACCCTGCTGCGCCGTCACGAAGGCTGGTGGGGCTGGAGCGACAAGCGCCACGGCAACCTGCAGCAGGTGAGCTGGGTCACCATCAAGTCCGACGCCACGCGGCTGGCGGCGTTGGCCTCGGGCGAGGTCGACATGGTGCTGGACCCACCCTACCAAGACATCGCACGGCTCAAGAACGACACCCGCATGACGCTGCTGCAGACCGCCGACATCGGCCAGCAATACCTCACCTTCG
>JAABPT010000233.1 GCA_011391855.1 Burkholderiales bacterium | reverse complement strand
CAGCCTGCGTGCAGCCAAAGACGTCGCGGCGCCGGCCCCGGACGCCGCCGCCCTGGCTTTGACAGCCTGAGCGCAGGCGTCGCGATGCCTCCCACCCAACGCGCCGCCCGCCGGCCGATACGAGCCCTTCGGAGAGTTCGAGCATGACCTTCACCGTCACCCCCGCCGCCAGCCAGGAGATCCTCGCTGCCGCCGAGCGCAGCAGCGCCGCCGGCATGGCATTGCGCGTGGCCGCACGTCAGGTGGCCGACGGCTCGCTGGAATACGGCATGGGCTTCGACGACGAGCGCGAAGACGACGAGCCGGTCGAATTCGGCGGCCTCACCGTGCTGCTGGGCTCGCCCAGCAAGCCGCTGCTGGAAGATACGGTGCTGGACTACGTGGAAGTGGCCCCCGGCCGCAGCGACTTCGTCTTCATCCCGCCACGCGAAGCCATCGTGGCGGGCGACGGTGCGGCCGAGGCACCGCCGGCGCGCAGTGGTTGCGGCAGTGGCGGCTGCGGCAGCTGCGGTGGTTGAAGCGCCCGTGAATCAGAGATCGCCAAGATGGAGCCCGGCATGAATTCCTTCGTCGACATCCCCGCCATGATGGCCGCCTGCCGCGCCAGTTGCGGCACCGTGCATCTGGTCGGCGCCGGCCCGGGCGACCCGGAGCTGCTGACGCTGCGCGCGGCACGCCTGCTGGCGCAGGCCGACGTGGTGGTGTACGACCATCTGGTCGGGCCCGGCGTGATGGCACTGGTGGGCCCGCAGGCCGAATGCATCTACGTCGGCAAGGAGCGCAGCCACCACAGCATGGCGCAGGAAGATATCAATGCGCTGCTGGTTCGGCTGGCGCGCGCCGGGCGCCAGGTGGTGCGCCTCAAGGGCGGTGACCCCTTCGTCTTCGGCCGCGGTGGCGAGGAACTGCAGATCCTGGCCGCCGAGGGCGTGCCCTTCCAGGTGGTTCCCGGCATCACCGCCGCCTGCGGCGTGGCCAGCTACGCCGGCATTCCGCTCACGCACCGCGACTATGCGCAGAGCTGCACCTTCGTCACCGGCCACCTGAAGGACGGCAGCTGCAACCTGGACTGGCCGGCGCTGGCGCGGCCGCGGCAGACGGTGGTCATCTACATGGGCCTGACGGGCCTGGCCGATATCTGCACCCAGCTCATGAAGCATGGCCTCAGCGCCGACTGGCCGGCCGCCGTGGTGGCGCAGGGCACGCTGGACGTGCAGCGGGTCGTGGCCGCGACGCTGGGCACGCTGGCCGAGGCCGTGGCTCGCGAAGGACTGCAGTCGCCGTGCCTGACGATCGTGGGCGAAGTCGTGCGGCTGCGCGAAGAACTCGCGTGGTTCGGCCACCAGGCCGCCCATGCCGGCAACGCCGGCGACGCCAGCAACGCCTGAAACGGCAGTCCTTGCCACCCTCACCCGCTGAACCATGACCCGAACCCAACTTACCTTCGCCGCCGCCGCCCTGTTGGGCACGTTCACCGGCGCCACGCCGTCCATCGCCCAGGACGCCAAGCCGGTTGTGATGTCGGCGCCCTTCGCGCAGGCCATGTGCGCGGCCTGGAATGCCGACGCCACGCTGACCGACAAGCTCGTCGAATCCGGCTGGATGAAGAATGACGCCGGCCGGGGCTTCAAGCTGATGCAGATCTACCGCTCGGACTGCGCGAGCAGCGCCCGCATCGAGATGCAGATCGCGCTGAAGGACGGCAAGGCGCAGTGCGTCTACGGCGGGGCGGTGCGGTCGACCGCGCTCGACGGCGGCGCCGACTACCTGATGTGGGCCGACACGCCGCGCTGGCGCGAAATGGGCGCCGGCGAATACGGCCCCATGAAAGGCATGATGTTCGGCCGCCTCAACTTCGCGGGCCCAAAGATGGAAGCCATGGGCAACATGGCGCCGTTCCAGAACTTCCTGCTGCTGGTGGGCAAGGTGCCGGGCGACTGGGCGGCCTGCCCCTGACCTGAAACGGCCCCGGCCGGCGCGGCTCGAGCCCGATGCGCGCGTCAGCGCTGCAGCCGCGGCGGTGGCGTGTAACTGCTTTCGCCACCACTGCGCGCTTCCACCGCGAATACCGCCGCCTCCACGCGCGAGCTCAGGTTGAGCTTGGCCAGGATATGGCGCACATGCAGTTTCACGGTGTCGTGGCTGATATCCAGCGCGCGCGCGATGGTCTTGTTGCTCTCGCCGCGCGCCAGGTGTTCCAGGATCTGGCGCTCGCGTTCGGTCAGCGAAGCCAGCAGGCCGCGGCGGTCGCTGCCCTTGCTGCCCGACTGCAGCAGCTGCGCCAGCTTGAGCGTCATCGCCGGCGCCACCGTCAGCTCGCCGCGCGCGGCGTTGCCGATGGCGGCGATCACGTCCTCGGGCTCCATGTCCTTGAGCAGGTAGCCGCGCACGCCGGCACGCAGCGCCGCCGAGAGGTCCACCTCGGAGTCACTCATGGTCAGGATCAGTGCCGGCGTGTCGATGCCCTCGGCGCGAATGCGGCGCAACAGCGTCAGGCCGTCGATGGCCGGCATGCGCAGGTCCAGCACCACCAGGTCGGGCTGCTTCTCGCGCAGCACCGCGATCACCTGGTCGGGGTCGGACAGCGCCGCCAGCACCTCCATGCCGCCGCGGTGCGTGAGCAAATCGGTCAGGCCGTTGCGGCACAGCGCGTGGTCGTCGACGAGCACGATGCGGGGTGCGGCCATCAGCGAACTCCTGCGGTCGCGCCGGCCCGCGCTGGCGGCGCTGGCGGCACCGGAATTGCCAGCCGCACCCGCGTGCCGCCGCCTTCTCGCGGACCGATCTCGAAGGTGCCGCCGAGGCGTTGCGCACGTTCGAGCATGATCTCCAGCCCGTAATGCGAGCCCCCGGCGGGCCCCGCGGCGGGCAGGCCGGCGCCGTCGTCGTCGATGCGGATCTCGACATGCCCGGCCGGCGCCGCAGCCACGCGCAACCAGGCATGGGGCGCGCTGGCGTGGCGGGCGACATTGCTCAGTGCTTCCTGGACGATGTGGAACACCTGCGCTTCCTGTTCGGGATCGAGCTTCAGGCCCGGCCATTCGTTGACATAGTCCAGTTCGGTGCCCGAGCATTCGCGGAACCGGTGCACGGCGGCTTCCAGCGCGTGCAGCAGCCCCTGCGGGTCCATTGGCGAGCGAAAGTGCGTGAGGATGCCACGCAGGCTGGCATGCGCCTGGCTCACTGCGCTGCGCACGTCGCCGCAGTAGCGCATGGCGCGGGCTTCCTCGCGCCCCAGCAAGGCATCTTCGAGCAGCGGCATGCGCATCTTCACGAACGCCAGCGATTGCGCCAGCGAATCGTGCACCTCGGCGGCCATGCGCTGGCGCTCGCGCGCCAGCGTGGCCTGCAGGTTCTCGGCTTCGAGCCGCGCATTGTCCAGCGCCAGGCCGAGCAGGTCGCCCACCGACTTGAGCAAGGCCTGTACCTCGGCAGCGGGTTCGGCGTCGGTGTCGTAGAACAGGGTGTAGACACCCAGCGTGCGCGAGCGGTGCCGCAGCGGCACCGCCAGCACACGCCGGTAGCCGGTTCCGAAGGAAGCGCCTGTATTGCGCCGGGCGCATCGCAACAGGTCGCCGGCCCATTGCGGCTGGTCGCTGCCCGCGGCGACGCCGCAGACACCGCAGTCGCCGACGATCCCTCGCTCGGCCACGAGCACCTCGTCGGGGAGGCCCAGGCTGGCCACCAGGGGCATGCCCGGTCCGCCTTCGGACTTCGCTCGCACCGCCCCGGCCGCAGCACCGGCGATGTCGATGATCGGCCGCAGGAAGTGCGCCAGCAGATCGTGAAGATCGTCGCCCGAAGCCACCCCGGCGGTGATGTCCGCCAGGATGCCGCCACGGGTGGCGGCCGGCTCGCCCACGATGTCGGTCGCGGAAGGGCTCAGCAGGTTCATCTTCGGCGGTGCGCCGGGCGCAGCGAGGTCAGCTTGGAGCCGCATCATAAGCGCGCGTCCGTCGCCGTGCCGGCCGGGCCCCTGCGACGCGCTCCGCCAGCGG
>JAABPT010000232.1 GCA_011391855.1 Burkholderiales bacterium | reverse complement strand
ACCCAGATGATGTCGTCAGGACGCAGCAGGCTGGCCAGCTTGCGCGCGAACATCTGGTTCACGCGCCGGTAGCCACCTATGTAGCCAGCATCGAAATCGGCCAGGTCGAGCCGGTAGTGGAACACCGGCCACAACACACCGTTGCTGTAGCCGAGATAGTAGCTGTCGTGGTCTTCGCGGCTCAGGTCCACCGTGGCCAGTTGCACGTGGCCGGCCTGCTGCAGGTGCAGTTCGCCCTCACCAGGTGTGCCGTCCTCCACCACCTGTCCGCTCCATCCGAACCACAGCCCGCCCGAAGCTTCCAGCGCCTGACCGAGCGCCACCGCCAAGCCACCCGACGCGGTTTTGCGCGGGTCGGCAACGCGGTTGGAGACGACAACCAGGCGGCTCATGCGTCGTGATCCGCAGCAAGGGAAGCAGAGCCGGGATGGAGCACCGCAGAAGCGGCTCCGCCGAGCCGCAGGCGTTGCGGGGGGGGCGTCATATCACCGTGTCCCAGGCAGCCGACAGCCGCACCGCCGCGTTGATGATGCCGACCATCGAATAGGTCTGCGGGTAGTTGCCCCACATCTCGCCGGTGGTGGCGTGGGTGTCTTCCGACAGCATGCCCAGCGGGTTGCGCGCCTTCAGCATGGTCTCGAAGATGGCGCGCGCCTCGTCGACGCGCCCGATGCGGGCAAGGGCGTCGATGCGCCAGAAGGTGCAGATGTTGAACGCGGTTTCGGGCTTGCCGAAGTCGTCGGCGGCCTCGTAGCGGCGCATATAGGGGCCGTCGCACAGGTGCTTTTCCAGTGCGTCGAGCGTGGCGATGAAGCGGGGGTCCATCGGATCAATGAAACCCACTTCGGCCATCAGCAGCACGCTGGCGTCGAGGTCGCGGCCACCAAAGCTCTCGGCAAAGGCCTGACGTTCCTCGCTCCAGGACTCGCGCAGGATGCGCTCGCGCATGGCCCGCGCGTGTTGCTGCCAATAGGACGCCCGCTCGGCCTGCTGCAGCGTGAGCGCGATCTTGGCCAGGCGGTCGCAGGCGGCCCAGCACATGAGGGCCGACGAGGTGTGCACGCGGGCCCGGGTGCGCAGCTCCCACATGCCGGCGTCGGGCTGGTCGAAGATGCGCACCGCCTTTTCGCCCACCGCTTCGAGGCGTTTGAATTCGGGCAGACCGGCCGGATGCAACAGGCGGCGGTCGTGAAAGGCCTGTGCCGCGCCGAGCACGATGTTGCCGTACACGTCGTGCTGGAAATGCTCGTAAGCCTGGTTGCCCACACGAACCGGACCCATACCCCGGTAGCCCGGCAGGCGCTCGCAGATGCTTTCGGGCAGATCGCGCTCGAGCCCGATGCCGAAGAGTGGCTGCACATGACCACCGTTGCTGCCGACCACCGCATTGGTGAGCCATCCCAGGTAGTCTTCCATGGTACCCACCTCGGCCAGGCTGTTGAGCGCACGCACCACGAAGAAAGCATCGCGCAGCCAGCAGTAGCGGTAGTCCCAGTTGCGCTGGCTGTCGGGTGCCTCCGGAATGCTGGTGGTCATGGCCGCCACGATGGCGCCGGTGTCTTCGAACATCGAGAGCTTGAGGGTGATGGCGGCACGGATCACCGCGTCCTGCCACTCCAGGGGCAAGGCCAGTCGCTGTGTCCAGCCGCGCCAGTAGGCCAGTGTTTCTTGTTCGAAGTGGCGTGCCGTGTCGCCCACGCCACCTTCCAGGGTTTCGTCGGGGCCGAGCAGGAAGTTGTGCTCTCGCGTCAGCAGGAACGGCTGACGGCTCAGCACGTGGGCAACCGAGGCATCGGTCTGCAGGCGCAGCGTTTGCTGCTCGCTGACATAGCGGATGTGGTTGCTGCCCGAGGTGATCACAGGTGCCTGGGCGCCCCAGTCGAAGCGGGGCGACAGGTGCACGCGGATGCGCGGTGTGCCTTGGATGGGGCGAACGCGGCGCACCATCAGAGTGGGGCGGTAATAGCGACCCCGCGAGGGAAAACGCGGTGCGAAATCGGTGATCGCCAGGCCATTGCCCTGCTGGTCCCAGAGCTCGGTGATCAGCACCGCGGTATTGGGTTCGTAGCGCTGGCTGGACCTGGCCAGACCCTCGATTTCGATTGCCCAAGAGCCTTGCTCGGCGTTGTCGCCGCCCAGCAGCGCATGAAAAACCGGGTCGCCGTCGAAACGGGGCAGGCAGCTCCAGACCACGCGGCCGTGCGGATCGATCAGGGCGCTGAACGCGCAGTTGCCGATCACGCCGAGCGACAGCGACGGTGCGGCGGGCGGGGCGAAGCCGTGTGATGCGGTGGTCATTTGATGCTGAGGCTGGATTGGAGGGCTTCGTTGAGCCAACCGCGCAGGGCGGTAGGGCTGGGACAGCGGTGAAGGGCGCGGGTGGGACCGTCGCCGACTTTGATGCCGGCGCCGCCCAGCCGCTGCACCACGTCGAAGCCGGCTTCATCGGTCACGTCATCACCAGCGAAAACCGGTTGCCGGCCCGCAAACGGAGCTTCCTGCATGAAGGCCTCGATGGCCAGGCCCTTGCCCACGCGCGCAGACTTCACCTCCACCACCGCCTTGCCGCGCAGCAATTGCAGTGATGGATGCTGCGACACGACGGAATGCAGGGTGGCCACGCAGACCGCTTCGAGTTCGGGCGCGAGCCGGTAGTGCAGCGCCAGCGATGTGGTCTTGCGTTCGAGCAGGAGGTCGCCGTGGCGCAAGGCCAGCGCCTGCGCCGCTTGCAGGGCCGGTGAAAGATCGGGTGTCTCGGCCTGTTGTACCAAGCCCAGCGCATTGCGCCGCAGGGCGCCGTGCTCGAAGGCGGCGGGCCAGGGCAGTTGTGGCAGCAGGGCCGCGAGGTTCTGCTGCGAGCGGCCGGTCACGAGCGCCAGTGCACCGTCAAGCCGCTGCTGCAGCACGTTCAGCAAATTCACCAACTCGTGGGGGACCACCACTGCATCGGGCCGCAAGGCAATGTCGGCCAGCGTGCCGTCGAAGTCCAGAAACAGTGCCGACCGGGTGGCCGACAGCCTTGGTAACGTCATCATCAGTCCATGACCTTACACCACACTCGGATATCAACGCGCAGGCAACGGCGTATGTCCGACCCGTTGGGTGCGAGACTTCGCTCCGGCTTGACAGAACGGATTCAGGCTGTGTTCACGCGCCACCACATCGGCCAGTTTGCGGAGCAGCTGCAGGGCCGGCATGCGCTGGCGCGGCACAGTCTGACCGTCCACCTTGGGCAGGCCGAGGTCGAGCACCGCGCCGTCGAAATTCTTCAAGTTCAGCAAAGGCAGGGCTGCCTCGCCGTCCTCGGCGGTGCTGATGCGGTGGCCCGCATCAACTGGGCACTCAGCCCATCACGCAGCAGTTCGTCGTCCTCAACTATCAGAAGGTGGGTCGTGCGTTCACACTCCCGCCGATCTTTCGTTGCCGATACTGCGCGGTGCGGTGGGTGTGCCGAATGGTCATCAAAATGTGAAAAGGCTCCGGATGCCAGTGCCGGCATCCGGAGCCTTCAGGCTGACTTTGGGCTCGTCAGCGCTCTTGCCCGCAGGGTCAGAAGCTGTAGTTGTAGTTGACGCGCAGCGTACTCTGACTGTGCGACACCGTGCCCGCCACACCCGGACCAAACATGTTCGGGTTGGTGCGGGTCACTTTTGGGGAGATGGCGAGGGCGCCGGCCACCGAATGACCGCCACCGATGTTCCAGCCGACGCCAAAGGTGTAGTGGGACTCGATCGTGGCCGGGAACAGCGGGTTCAGCGTGTCGTCGGGCACCGGGTTGCTGGCGTAGTTGTAGCCGGCGCGCAGAGCCAAGCCTGGACGGAGCATGTACTGGCCACCGATCATGATGACAGTCTGATCTTTCCAGTTCTGCGGCAAAGCCGGCAGTGCTACCCCATCGACCGCTAGCCGGAAATCCTTCATGCTGTCCGACCAGGCGAGGTGTTTGACATCAGCAGCCAGCATGAAGGCTGGGGTGGCTTGCCAGGCCATGCCCACGCCAT
>JAABPT010000231.1 GCA_011391855.1 Burkholderiales bacterium | reverse complement strand
GTCAGGAAGTCGCGCGCCTCGGGCGACAGCAGTCCGGCATGGCGCTCGGCGTTGCGGCGCAGGCCGAGCAGGCGCATCTGCCGGTCGCTGGCCAGCCCGCCTTCGCCCACCGATTCGGCCAGTGTCATCGCCGTTCTGAATCTCATCAGAACCCAACGGCCTGAACGTCGTCTTGTTCGGCGTTTTGTTTGCCGTCTTGTTGGCTCCCGGTCGGTCTGACCGCTTCGTCTTGTTGGCCTTCGGCCCGTCTTGTTCGGGCCGCTCATGACCCGTCGAACATCGCTGCCTACAGGGGGGTGGCGCCGATGGACTTGGCCAAGCGCAAGACGTGCGCGAACTGCCAGCTGCCGTTCCGCGCTGACGCGCGCAACGCCTGGCACCAGCAGTACTGCAAGGGGCCGGCATGCCGCGCGGCCAGCAAGACGGCCAGCCAGCAGCGCTGGTGCGCCAAGCCCGAGAACCGGGACTACTTCCGCGGCCCGGACAACGTGGCGCGGGTGCGCACCTGGCGCGAACAGCATCCTGGCTACGGAGGCGGCCCAGCCACGAAGCCGGCGCCGTCACCCGCGCCGTCACCCCCAGCGCCGGCCCCCTCGGCCCCGCCGGTCGGCGCGTTACAAGATCTCGTCGTTGCCCAAGTGCTTGATCCGTCAACAAGAAGCGTGCTCGCGGCGGTGCCCGAAGCCGTGGCGCCGAGCCCGTTACAAGATCTCTTGATGCAGCAACCCATTGTTTTGATTGGTCTTTTGGCCCACCTGTCGGACTCCACGCTACAAGAGGACATAGCGCTGGCGGGGCGGCGTCTCCTACAACTGGGGCACGACGTACTCGGTGGAGCCAGGCATGACCACGCTCAAGCGCGTGCTGTGCGAGCAGCGACTGCGGCACATCCCGGCGCAGTTCAGCTGGATCGACCAGCGGCTGGTGTTCGAGGGCCACCTCGGCCGCCTTGATGCGCACGCCGCAGCGCTGTACCTGTTCCTGCTGACGGTGGCCGACGCCCAGGGCCTGAGCTACTGGGGCGACGCACGCGTGGCGCGGCTGCTGGGCGTCACACCGGTGGCGTTGGCCCGCGCTCGCGAGGATCTCGTGCGTGCCGGGCTGATCGTCTACGAGCGCCCGCTGTACCAGGTACTGGCGCTCGACGCCACCGGGCTCAGTGCCGCGGCGGTGCACACCGCGGTGCTGAGCGCGGGGACACCGGCGGCGTCCTCGACATCACCGGCACCGGCGCCAACACCCGCATGGGCGAGCGACCCTGCGCCGGCCGCCATCGATCGCGACGCCGTCCGTGCTCGGCTGGCCCAGCTTCGCGCCCGCCTGAGCGGCGGCGCCGACGGCGCGCACGGGCACGGCAAGCGATGATCGACTACGAGACCTACTGCCGCATCAAGGACGCGCTGCAGCGCCAGCAGCTCAACTACACCCAGGCCGCGCAGGCGCTGGGCCTGCACCGCCAGACCGTGGCCGCCTGGGGACAGCGCGAGCAGTACCGGGCCCGCCGCCAGGCACGCCGCGCCAGCCGGCTCGATCCGTTCAAGCGCCAGATCGTGGCCTGGCTGGAGGCCCACCGCTTGAGCGCCATGCAGATCGTGCAGCGGCTGCGCAGCAGCGGCTACCAAGGCGGCGTGACCATCGTGCGCGACTACGTGCGCCAGGTCCGCCCGCCCGCGCGCGAGGCGTTCCTGACGCTGTCCTTCGCCCCCGGCGAGGCCGCGCAGGTCGACTGGGGCGAGTACGGCACCATCGCAGTGGGCTCCACGCGCCGGCGCCTGAGCTTCTTCGTCATGGTGCTGTGCCACAGCCGCATGATGTACGTCGAGTTCTTCGTCTCGCAGCAGATGGAGCACTTCCTGAGCGCGCACCTGAACGCCTTTGCCGCCTTCGGCGGGTGCCCGCGCCGCGTGATCGTGGACAACCTGAAGTCGGCGGTGCTGCAGCGCCTGGTGGGTGCCACGCCGGTGTTCAACCCGCGCTATGCCGACTTCGCCCGCCACTGCGGCTTCGGCATCACGGCGTGCAGCGTGGGCAAGGGCAATGAGAAGGGCCGGGTCGAACGCGGCGTGGGTTACGTCAAGGCCAACCTTCTCAACGGTCTGGAGTTGACGAGCCTGGCCGCGCTGCAGGCTCGAGGCCAGCAGTGGCTGGCCGAGGTGGCCAACGTGCGCGTGCACGGCGCCACGCACCGTGTGCCACAGGAGGTGTTCGCACAGGAAGATCAGCCTGCGCTGCACCCGCTGAACCCGCGGCCCTACGACGTGGCGCGCCCGGCCAGCGTGCGCGCCTCGCGCCAGTTCCGCGTCGTGCTGGAGACCAACAAATACTCCGTGTCCGCACAGCATGCCGGTCAACTCGTGACGCTCAAGGCCTACCCCGACCGTGTCTGCATCTACTGCCGCGAGCAGCTCGTGGCGCGCCACCTGCGCAGCTACGACCGGCACCAGGACATCGAGGATCCCGAGCATCCCCGGGCCTTGCTGGCGCAGCGCAAGAGCGCGCGCGAGCAGCGCCTGATGCAGCGCTTCCTGGCGCTGTCGCCGCAGGCCGCTGCCTACCACGAGGGACTGCAGGCGCGGCGCACCAATGCCAGAGATCACGTGCGGCGCATCGTGGCGCTGGCCGAGATCCACGGCGATCGTGCGGTCCAGCGCGCCCTCGTCGACGGGCTGGCGTTCCAGGCCTTCAGCGCCGAGTACGTGGCCAACATGCTGGAGATGCGGCTGCGCGAGCTGCCCGAGCCCGCCGCGCTGCAGCTGACCCGGCGCAGCGACTTGCTGGACATGGAGCTGCCCGAGCCGGACCTGTCGCGCTACGACAAGGCCGACAACGACAACGAGGACGGCGCCGATGAAGTCTGAGGCTCGAGCCAGGCCAACCCCGGTGGCCAACGCGATGCTGCCCGCGCAACTGGCCACGCTGCAGCTGCTGCACCTGCGCGAGCACTACGAGGCGCTGGCCGCCGAGGCCGCGCGCGGGCAGATCTCGCACGTGGACTACCTGGCCGAGCTCATCGAGGGCGAGGTCCACCGGCGCGAACAGCGTTCGCTGCAGCGGCGCATCCGCGCCGCGCGGCTGCCGGTGCTCAAGACGCTGGACGGCTTCGACTGGGGCTGGCCCAGGAAGATCAACCGCGAGCAGGTCCACAACCTGTTCCGGCTGGCCTTCCTGGCCGAGCACACCAACGTCGTGCTGGTGTCCAACGTGGGCCTGGGCAAGACGCACCTGATGACGGCGCTGGCGCACGCGGCCTGCGTGCGCGGGCACTCGGTGCGCTTCACCACGGCCGTCGAGATCATCAACACGCTCACCGCCGCACAGCGCGTGGGGTCGTTCAAGCGCGAGATGGCCAAGTACGTGCGCCCGGCGCTGCTGGCCATCGACGAGCTGGGCTATCTGCCCATCGACAAGGCCGGCGGCGACGCGCTGTTCCAGGTCATCAGCCAGCGCTACGAGCGCGGCTCGACGCTGATCACGACCAACCGCGTGTTCAAGAAGTGGGCCGAGATCTTCAACAACGACAGCACGCTGACGACGGCGCTGCTGGACCGGCTGCTGCACCACTGCGAGGTGGTGCGCATCGAGGGCGACAGCTACCGGCAGAAGGATCAGATCGCCGAACTCTGAGCAGGCCCGCTCGCCGCGCGGTCCATGGCCGCGCACGGACCGGCGTCGCAACGGCGCCTGACGTATCGCGCCGGCCCGTCAGCGTCGCCTCACCAATGGATCGGCCGCTGGGGCGGCTTCATCTCGCCCAGTGGCCCTTCATCGCCGGCCCCACGGCCGGCGCCGCCCCAACCTCTGCCCGTACCCGCCCATCTGCCCGACAGCCGGCGCCCGCTTCAAGATGACGACTTCCAAACCGGCAGTCCGCGACGAACAACACGCCGCTGCCGACAGTACCCGCAGCGCGTTGGCTTGCCCCAAATCGAAGTCATCGTCGCTCCCGGCGCGGGGCCTCGAGTTGAGGCCAGGAACAACGATGAGACGCCTGCATAGAATATGGTCAACTCA
>JAABPT010000241.1 GCA_011391855.1 Burkholderiales bacterium | reverse complement strand
GATCACCGGCGCCACCTCGGCCACCGCGGCCTTGAAGCGGCGCGAATACAGACGGTATTGCTCGAAGTCCACCGGCAGCAGCACCGCCTGCGGCGCCAGCGCGGCGGCTTTCATCAGGCCCATGCCGGAGTGCACGCCGAAGTCGCGCGCCGCATAAGTGGCGGTGGTGGCCACGCCGCGGCCGGTGTAGCCGGCCAGCGTGGCATAGCGGCGCGTGCCGTCGGTCAACAGAGTCGGCTGGTGGCGCCGCCCGCCGCCGATCACCACCGGCTGACCGGCCAGGTCGGGGTAGCGCAGCAGTTCCACCGACGCATAGAAGGCGTCCATGTCCAGGTGGGCGATCCAGCGGCGGGGCGGCAAGGGGCGGTTGGCTGGGGCCGGGGCGGGTAAGGGCCAAGCTTAGCCGGTGCGGTTAGCAGCCGTGCGGCCAGTGAGACGGGCGTTCAGCCGCTGCGCGCCGAGGCGCGTACGGCATCTCCGTGTGCACGCGGCGGCCAGTCCGCGTGCCGAGTGCTGCAGTTCAGTCGGTGGCGTGGATCTGCCAGCGTCGTTCCACGTAGCCGGGGCGGGCGACCAGGGTGTTGTCGGGGCAACTCGCCGCGGCATTGCAGGCCACGGCGTCGAGCGTGTAGACGCGCACCGTGCGTGCCGTGCCGGGCGCCGATTCGCCTTCGTTGTACAGCGTGGAGTTGCAGCCTACCGTGACGCGCATGCCGCTTTCGCTGCCCAGGTCCAGCGTCTGGCTGGCGCCGCTGCAGGCCGTCCAGGTGCCCTTGAAGGCCTGGTACAGCCCCCACTGCAGACCGGCGCGCGCGGCCTGGGCGGCGCGGGCGGCCAGCAGTTCCTGCGTGGCGGTGGTCTGCGCAGCGCTGTTCAGCCGCACGATGGCCGCCGCGATGCCGGCCAGCAGCACCAGCACCACGATCACGGTGATGGCACCCAGCCCGCGCTGGCGCTCCAGCCGCCGGTCCTTCAGGCCGCGCTTCATGGCGCATTCACCACGTGGGCGCCGAAGACCAGGCTGGTGGTCTCGCCGTTGCGCGCCAGTTCCAGTTGCAGCGAAACGAAGCCGTTCTGCTGCGTCGCACCCTGGTTGGGGTCGTAGACGAAGCGGCACGAGCGCACGTGGGTCGCCATCACCGCGGCGCCGGCGGTGGCCGGGCATGCGCCGGGGTGGGCGGCGTTGAAGCCATAGTTGGCCTTGCGGAACAGCGTGCCCTTGCCGTTGCCGGAAGCGTCCAGCGTGCCGTCGGCACCGCTGCACACGTAGAAAACCGCCGCCTGCGCGGCCGGCACCACGACGAAGCGTCCGCCGTCGTAGCCCAGCGGAAACTGCGCGCTGGCCACCGTGATGCGGTGCGCGCCGAAGGCCGGCGCGGGCGCGGCCACGGCGCTGATGGCGGCGCGGTTGCTGCCGGCGTAGACATCGCCCGGGTTCTGGTTGTCCACCACCACGAAGTCGCCGGCCGCGGGCGTGGCCGACAAGGGGTTCAGCACGTCGAAGACGGTGGTCGCGGCCGATGTGTCCAGCGGCGCCGAGCAGTCCGCACCCGGCGTGCAGCCCGGGGCGCTGTCGTTGACGGTGTCGGCGGCGCGCCGGAAGCGCCCGCCGCTGCTGGTGGGCATGAGCTCGAAGCAACTTGCGTCGGGCGTGCGGATGGAATTGGGTACGGCGCTGCGCACGTCGTTCTGCATGCGGTTCAAGGCCTGGCCGGCCTGGGCGGCGAGTTCGGCGCGCACGCGCGTGGCCAGGTAGCTGTCGAAGGCCGGGCGCAGGAATACCACCAGCGTCGCGGCCATCAGGCCGAACAGCACCATGGCCACGACCAGTTCGATCAAGGTGAAGCCCCGGCTACGACGCATAGTCAGTCCGCCAGCCGGTGAGCGTGAGCGACTGCGTGCCGCGCGTTACCGTGACCGTGATCTTGCGCGCCGCCGCCACGCCACCCAGCGTGCCGGCGGCGACGCTGATATTCACCGCATAGCCGCTGAGCAGGGGGATGGCGCTGCCGTCGACGGCGCAGATGCCGCTGCTGCTGTAGCCGTTGTAGTCGAGCAGGTCGTTGTAGGTGTCGCGGGCGCAGCCGGCGGGGGCAGCGTTGGCCGCTGCGGCCCAGGGCTTGAGTTGCACTTCTTCCATGAACTGCTGCGCCACGGCCAGCATCTGGCGCTGCACCACCGGGTCGGCGCTGCCGCGCACGCTTTCGCGCACCGCCAGCAGTACGCCGGCCAGCGCCACACCGATGACGACGATGGCCACCACCGCCTCCATCAGCGTGAATCCGCGCTGGCGCCGTTGTCGGCATCGACGGCGGGCCGCTTCAGCGCACAAGGCCGGTCTCCGCGACGATGCTGATCGTCTCCTGGCCACTGACGGTGATGCTGCGGTCGGTGGCTGTGCTGCCTGCGCCGTCGGTGGTGACGCGGCCATTGGGCTGGAAGTACAGCGTGCCGGCGGGCGACACGCTGGTGGCGAAGCCGCGGTCGTCGCTGGCGTAGTCGGCACTGCCGCCGGGCCCGGGCAGTGTGCTGGCGCAGGCGGTGGCCGGGTTGGCGGTGGCGATGCTCAAGGTGACGGCGCCGGTGGCCACCGTGGCGCAGACCAGCCGGCGGTGGCTTTGCGCCGTGGCCTGGGCGTGGCGCAGCGCGGCCAGCACCTGGTCGCGCCAGTGGTCGCCGCGCTGCGCCAGGGCGCCTTCGATGCGCGGCAGGGCCACCACCGCCAACACGCCCATCAGCACGATCACCGCCACCAGCTCGATGGTGGTGAAGCCACGGCTCCGTGCTTTAGAAGATTTCGCGCGCATGGACGGTCTTGCGCGTCTCGGGGCTGTAGATGCCGAACGAGGCGCGCGCCGCGGGGTCGCGGTCGTGGCTGGCCGCGCAGGCGCCGTTGAGCGCACGCAGCCAGGGCAGCGCGGCGCCGGTGCTGGCCGGCAGGCCGCTGGTGCACGACTGGTCGGCGGTGGTGCTGCCGAGGTTCAGCGCCAGTGCCACGCTGCCGGTGGCGGTAGGCGCGGGTGCGCTCAGGGTCAGCAGGCCGGACCCGGCGGCAATGCTCACGGCCGACGCGCTGGTGCTCCAGGCCGCGGTGCTGGTGCCCAGGTGGTTGCGGTAGTGGCCCAGCGCCACTGCGGCTGCCGGCACCGTGGTGCAGCTGTCGCTGCCGTTGAGCAGCCAGAACGCACCGGTCCAGTATTCGGCCTGCACGGCCAGTTGCAGCGCAGCGTTCTCGCGGCCGAAACCGTTGGCCACGCGCAGGCGGCCGCTGCGCAACAGAGTGTTGCCTTCGGCATGGCCGGCCGAACTGGCGCCGTCGGTGTCGGTGGCGCGCAGGGCCAGCTCGCCCGGGGCAGTGAGCTTGCTCGTGAACGTGTAAGCCGGCGCCGCGGCCGCGACACCGCTGGTGAAGGCCGCGGCGGCCACGCTGCTGCCGGCTGTGAAGCTGCCTGTGCCCAGTGCCGCGCCATCCGACAGCGTCACCGCCTTGGCGAATGTCGTACCGCCGTAATTGCCCACCACGGCGCCGGCCGCGTTGTGCGCGCTGAGCGTGGCGGCGAAGGGCTGGCCGCTGTAGGTGAAGCTGGCCGCGCAGCCCGGCGTCACCAAGGTGGTGAAGTGGTCGGGATAGAAGCGGCCCACGTTCCCTGAAGCGGTGCCGTTGACGGCGCCGCCGCTGCCCAGGTAATTGCCGCTGGACAGGCTGGGCGTGAGCGTGATGATGCCGACCTCGCTGTAGGCAAAGCTGGTGCCGGTAGCCGCCCCGCCGCTGAAGCTGCCAAAGCTGCCGGCGTTGCTCAGACTGCCGGCGGTGCCGCCTGCCGGCGCCACCAGCGTTGGCGCGAGTGTCACGCCCTCGGGGCTGGTTTCCTTGCCGAAATTGGGTACCGCGCTGCCGCTGGAATCCACTGCCGTGACGGTGGCCGAGAAGGGCTTTCCAGCCGGGATGAACGCTGTGCCGCTGCTGGACGCGGCCGCCGGGTTGTTGCCGGGGCTGGCAAGGGCCGCGATGGCGCAGCCGCTGGCGCTGTAGCTGCTGCATTTGACATTCGACAACACGAAGCCCGCCGGCTTGACGACGAAGCCGTTACTCGATCCGCTCAGTGCCGTCAGCAGCGGGGCACCCGCAATCTTGCTGGCGTGCAGCGTGATGCGGCCGACATCGCTGTAGATGAAGCTGAAGGGCGCGTTGCCGTTGGCGTCGAAGGTCATCGGTACCGCGGTCGTGCTGGTGACCCCGGTATTGGGGTTCGCCGCGATGGTGGTTGCGCTGTTGCCTGTGAGCACCAGGCGGTTCCCGGCCGAACAGGTGGTCGGGTTGTTGCAGGTATATGCCCAGTTGACGCTGTTGACCCCGGACAGTGCGGCCTCGCAGGCCTGCGTGGTGGTGCTGGTGCGCACGGCGCGCAAGACAAAGTTGCCCGACGACGTGCCGGCCGTCTGCGTGGGGACCGTTGCCGCCGCGCCGCCGGAGGCACCCGCGATGACGAAGCCAGCGGTGGAGAAGGTGGTGCTGCAGCTGTTGGCGTTGCTGCAGCTGCCGCCCTGACAGCACTTGCGACCGTTCGTTGCCGTCAGCGACTCACCCGACAAGTTCACCACGACCGACAGGCCGTTGGCCGCCGAGGCATGGCTCAGCGTCGTCGTCGCGACGCCGCTGGCGTTGAAACTCAGGCTGGTCGCGCCCAGGGTGCCGGCACTGGCGGCCAGCGTGGCCGTTCGACCCGCGGCAGCCGTGTACGGATGGGTGCAAGGGCTGCTGCCGTTGGCACAGGCCGTCACGGTCACCGTGATCGGCAGGCAGGCCACGCTGCTGGCCGGCAACGAGAGTTCGTAATGGTCGGGGCCTGATGGCAGGCAGGGTTGGGTCGTGAAGGTCGCGTCGCTTCCGTTCGTTGTCCCCGCGGCGTTGACGCCTTGAGCCCTGTAGTGATAGGTAGTTGCGCATTCCAGTCCTGCCAGCGTGTGCGAAACCGCCGTTCCACTGGCTGAGCCACTCAACGGGCTGGGGTTGGCCGTGACTGTGTTGCCATAGGCGATGGATGTGCCGTAGGCGAAGCTGACCGTGGTCGTCGCACCATTGCTCGTGACGGTGCCGTTCAAGGTCGCGCCCGTGGTGGTCAGGCCGCCGGCCGGGTTGGTCGCGACAGTCGGTTGGCTGACTGGACTGGTCACCGCGAAACTCACCGACTGGCTGGCCGCCGAGATGTTGCCCGTCAGGATGATCGTGCGGGTGCCCGCGCTGGTCGCCGTGTAGGTCAGGTTCAGGGTGCCGGATCTGGGGCCGTTGTTGCCAGGCGTGAATGACGAGGAGGTAACACCCGACGCCGTGAAGACGCCCGCGCAACTCCAGTCGCCGCCGGCGGCGCAGCTCGAGTAGGCAACGCCTGCGGGATTGTTGTCTGTCAACACCAGTGGCGTGTCCTTGCACCCGTTGTAGTTGATCGGGATAGAGATCGCCACGGTCGATCCGACGACCACGCTGACGGGGTTTGCAGTCACCGGGTCCAGGCTGAACGAGCAGGCCGCGAGTGCTGCACTGGGGTGACAACACATTAGCAGCATCCACGACAGCAATGTCCATCGCAGCAAAGCCCGCGCCTTTGGGGCGCGGGCCTTGAGCCGGATGGGGGGCGACGAATCCAAGATGCGCGGCGGCGCGGCCGGGCCGTGGGTCAGATGCCGGCGCCGATGCCGGTGAAGGTGGCGGTCTGCGAGCCCTGCCCCGTCACGGTGCAGGTGCCGGTGGCGCCGTTGGTCGCCAGTGCCGTGCTGCCCACGCTGTAGCCGCTGGGCAGGCCGCCTTGCAGGATGCTGCCAACCAGGTTGCAGTCGTTGATCGTGACGCATTTGTTGGCCACGACGGCATTGTTGGTGAGCGCGCAGCCGCTGTAGTTGAGCGTCATCGCCGAGGCGGCGGCGCCGGCCACGCCGTCGACGGCGGCCTTCTGCGCATCGACGCGCATGTCGATGAACTTGGGCAGCGCGGTGGCGGCCAGGATGCCGAGGATGACGATGACGACGATCAGCTCGATCATCGTGAAACCGGTTTGGCGAGATTTCATGACAGGGTCCTTTCGGGGGTTTCGGATCGAGGCCGTTCGTTGGGTGTGCATCACGACAGCCCCTGTGTCGTGGTGCGTGAAAGCAGACAGAAGCCTTATCGGCACCGGGTTTTCACTTCTTGAACGCCACGCGCCCCAGGTCCCACATCGGCAGGAACACGCCCAGCGCGAGCACCAGCACGACCGCGCCCAGGAAGACGACGAGGATCGGTTCGATCTGCTGCGACAGCGTTTTCAGCTCGTACTGCACGTCGTTGCTGTACAGGCCGGCCACCTCGTCCATGAGTTCGTGCACGGCGCCGGTTTCCTCGCCCACGGCGATCATCTGCAGCACCACGGGCGTGAAGATGCCGGCCGCGGCTGCGCTGCGCAGGATGGTGTCGCCGCGCTCCACCTGTTCGCGCAGCTGCTCGATGCGGCTGGCGATGAACTGGTTGTCGGCCGTCTGCGCCACCACCGCCAGCGCGCGCTCCACCGGCACGCCGCTGCGCAGCGCCAGCGCGAAGCTGCGTGCAAAGCGCGCCAGCGTGGCTTTCTGCACGATCTTGCCGGCCAGCGGCAGACGCAGCCCCAGGCGGTCCCAGGTCAAGCGACCGGTGGGGGTGGCGATCCAGCGCCGCAGCCCGAAGAAGGCCGCCACCGCGCCCAGCGCCATCGCCCAGCCGTATTCCAGTGTGAGGTTCGAACTGCCGATGAGCAGCTTTGTCGCCCACGGCAGGTCGGCACCGAAGCTCTTGAACACATCGGCAAAGGCCGGCACCACCATCAGGTTGATGACGCCGATGGCCGCGACCATGGCGATGATGACGAACGTGGGGTAGCGCAGCGCCGACTTCATCTGCTGGCGCATGAAGTTTTCGAACTCCATGTGCTCGAACAGGCGCTTGAAGACTTCGTCCAGGCGTCCGGTCATCTCGCCCACGCGCACCATCGACACGTAGAAGGTGTCGAAGACCCTGGGGTGCTGGGCCAGCGCCAGGCTCAGTTCCTGGCCCGACTCCAGGCTGCGGCGCACCTGCTGCAGGGTTTGCCGCATCAGCGCGCCGTCGCTGGACTCCTGCAGGCCGGAGAGCGCCGAGAGGATGGGGACGCCGGCGCGCAGCAGCGTGTGCAGTTGGCGGGCGAAGAGCAGCTTTTCGGTGGAAGTGACCTTGCCCTTGCGCCAGGTGGCGAGCAGGTCGGCGCCGGCTTGCGGCACGGCGCCGGCCACGATCTGCAGCGGGGTGACGCCGCGCGCGAGCAGCTGTTCGGCCACGGCGCCGGCGCTGGGGGCTTCGAGCTGGCCGCTGACGGCGGTGCCGGCGCTGCGGCCGGTGTAGCTCCATTGCGGCATCAGTCGTGCCTCATGCGGGCTTTGCAGCTCTGCGCGGCTGTTTAGAGTCGGTTGACTCGCACGTTGCCGGGTCCCGGCCCGGCGGCCGGGTAACTTTCATTTGCGGGCCCAAATGAAAGTCACCAAAGCAAAGGGCCTGAAGACAAAACCTCTCAGCTCGTTCTGCTTGCTCCGCACGCCCGGCCCAGCGGGTGACCTGACAATGCGCGGCAGATTGCACCCTCCGCCCGCTCGTACGCCACGGCTCGCTGCGCATCGCCGGGCTGGAGTGAGCACGAGCAGGGGCGTCAGTCTCTGGCGGCATGCGCGCCATCCGCTGTCCCGGGGCCAAGGGCGATGCGCAGCGAGCCCGTAACGTACGAGCGGGCTGGTGCGACGGTCTTCCTCGCGTTGTCAGGTCACCCGCTGGGCCGGGCGTGCGGAGCAAGCAGAACGAATGTGGGGTGGCGTTCAGGCCCTCTTCTTTGGTGACTTTCTTCTGGGCCCTCAGAAGAAAGTTACCCGCCCGCCGGGGCGGGACCCGGCAGGGTGAAGGTGCGCCCAAGTCACCAGAAAGCCTCACTCGTCCACCTGCGAACTCACCTGCATCGCCTCTTCGATCGTCGTGCGCCCCTGCGCCGCCAGCCGCACCGCGTCGCGGCGCAGCGTGGCGCCGCCCATCTGCTCGCGCGCCGCGCGCACGAAGACACTGGGCTCGCCATGCGCCAGCGCGTCGATCAGCGGTCCGCGCATTTCCAGGAATTCGTAGACCCCGGTGCGCCCGCTGTAGCCGGTGTGGTTGCACTCGCCGCAGCCGCGCGGCGCGCGGAAGCGGTGGGCGGAAAGATCGGTGCCGAGCTCCAGCGCCAGCCACTCGGCTTCGCGCGCGTCGGGCACATGGTCCTCGGCGCAGTGCACGCACAGCACGCGCAACAGCCGCTGCGCAATGACGAGCTGCAGTGACAGCGCCACCATGTAGCGCGCCACGCCCATGTCCACCAGCCGCAGCGGCGTGCTCTGCGCGTCGTTGGTGTGCAGCGTGCTCAGCACCAGGTGGCCGGTCATGGCCGCGCGCATGCCGGTCTCGGCCGTCTTGTGGTCGCGCATCTCGCCGACCAGGATCACGTCGGGGTCCTGGCGCAGCGCGGCGCGCAGCACGCGGTCGAAGCCCAGCTCGATCTTTTCCATGACCTGCACCTGGTTCAGGCCGGGCAGGCGGTATTCCACCGGGTCTTCCACGGTGATGATCTTGCGTGCGGTGTCGTTGAGCGCACTCAGCGACGCATACAGCGTCGTCGTCTTGCCGCTGCCGGTGGGGCCGGTGACGAGGATCATGCCGCTGGGCCGTGCCAGCGCGCGCTGCAGCGCGGCGGCCATTTCGGGCGGCAGGTGCAGGCGGTCCAGCGAGAGCAGGCCGCCGCTCTGGTTGAGCAGCCGCATCACCACCGATTCGCCGTACTGCGTGGGCATGGTGGAGATGCGCACGTCCACCGCGCCGGCCTTGAGCTTGACGTGGAAGCGGCCGTCCTGCGGCAGCCGCTTCTCGGCAATATCCAGCCCCGACATCAGCTTCAGCCGCAGCGCCACCGCACCGGCGATCTTGGCGTCGGCCTCGGTCTTGACGTGCAGCACGCCGTCGATGCGGAAGCGGATGCGCAGCGCCTTTTCCTGCGGCTCCACGTGAATGTCGGAAGCGCGCGTCTTCAGCGCCTCTTCGAACACCGAAGCCAGCAGGCGCACCACGGGCGCATCCTCCACCGCCACCTGATTCAGGCCGAGCAGGCCGCCGACTTCGCCTTCCACCGTGTTCAGCTCGGTGGTCAGTTCCTGCGCCAGCCCGGCGATGGCGTTGCCGCCGCGGTAGCTGCGGTCGATGGCCGCCAGCAACTGCGACTCGGCCACCACGGCGATCTCGACGTCGCGCTTGAGCAGGCGCGCCAGTTCGTCGTAGGCCATCAGGTCCGACGGGTCGGCCATGGCCACGCGCACGCCGCCGCGCGTTTCTTCCAGCGGCAGCGCGCGCAGGCGCCGCGCGCGCGCCTCTGGCAGCAGCGCCGTCATCTCGGGCGCGATGCTGCGCGTGGCCAGGTCGACGAAGGGCGCACCGAGCTGGCGCGCCAGCGAGCGCGCGATCTGCACCTCGGTGACCCAGCCGCGGTCCACGAAGATGCGGCCGAGCTTGCGGCCGCTCGTCTTCTGGTCGGCCAGCGCCTCGGTAAGCTGCGCTGCGGTGAGCAGCTGTTCCTGGATCAGCAGGTCGCCGAGGCGGATGCGTTCGGGGCGGGCCATGGGCGGGTGCTCGTCAACGGGGGGCGGTGGTGGCCGGGCTCGGGTCGGCCGGCACCGGCCTGGCCGGCAGCGGTGCCGGCGCGATGCCCGCTGCCTCGGGCCAGGGGGCGTCGTCGCGGATCACCGTCGGCTTGAGCAGGATCACCAGTTCGCGCTTGCTGCTCAGGTCGTTGGTCTGGCGGAAAAGGGCGCCGACACCGGGAACGTCCTGCAGGCCTTGCACGCCGCTGCGGTCGGCACGGCTCTCCTGCTTCATGAGGCCGCCAATGGCCACGATCTCGCCGTCGCGCACGCGCACCAGGCTGTCGATCTCGCTGATGGCGCTGGTGGCCAGCGGCAACCGGTATTGGCCCAGGTCGCCGAGGTCGATATTCTTGTTTTGCTCGGTGACGCGGCTGATCGACGGATGCACGTGCAGCATCACGTTGCCCTGGTCGTCGATCTGCGGCGTGACGTCCAGCGCGATGCCCGAGAAGAAGGGCTGCAGGTTCAGCGTCGGCGACGAGACGGTGTCGTTGGCCGAACTCGTGGTGGTGGTGGTGATGCCGGTGACGTAGAGCTCGTCGGTGCCCACCTTGAGCACCGCCTTCTGGTTGTTGAGCGTGGCGATGCGCGGGCTGGACAGCACCGACACGTCGCCCTGCGTTTCCAGGAAATTCAGCAGCGCGGCGAAGTTGTTGGACTGCAGCGCCAGGCCGTAGAAGCCGCGTCCCTGGCCGGTGGTGGTGAGGCTCTCGGCGGGCTTGGCGATGACGCCGTCGCTGACCAGCGCGCCCACTGTCTGCAACACGGTGCCGGGCGCGGCCACGCCCAGCGCCACACCGAGCTTGTCGCCCAGGATGCGGCCGAAGGCACCCCAGTTGATGCCGGTCTGCGCTTCCTTGCTCAGCGAGACCTCGATGATCTTGGCCTCGATCATGACCTGGCGTTCGATGGCGACCTGGATCGCGCGCAGGTATTGGTCGACCTGCCGCAACTCGAAGGACGTGGCGCGGACGACGATCACGCCCGAGGCTGGGTTCAGCACCACGCTGCGCCCGCCGGCACTGCCGACCATGGCCTGCAGCGAAGCGCGCACCTCGGCCCAGAAGTCGGCGTCGGAGGTGGTGCGCACGTGCGAGCTGTCGTCCGGGCGCTGGCCATTGCCGGCCGGGGTGGTACTGTTGCCGCTGCCGCTGGTGCTGCCGTTGCCACTGCTGGTGATGGAGCTCGAGGTGACGCGGATGTCGGAAGCGCCCTGGCGCCGCCCCGGCAGGTAGTTGACGCGGTACAGCTTGGTCTGCACCGTATTGGGGTAGACGAAGATGCGGTTGCCCGTGATGCGGAAGTCGTAGCCGAACAGTTCGCGCATCGACTCCAGCGCCTCGGTCACGGTGGTGTCCTTGAGCGTGATCGAGACCGTGCCGCTGACCTCGGGCGAGACCAGCATGTTGTAGGACGTGCCGTTGCCGATCTGCATGAAGACCTGTGCGGCCGGTGCGTTGTTCACGGCGAGGTCGAAGCGCTGCGGCTCGGGCACGGCGCGCGGCCGGGCTGCGGGGTCGGCGGCGGCCAGCACCAGCGCGGCATTCGCCGGTTGCGGTTGGGCCAGCGCGGTATCGGCCGGCTGCGCCAGCGCGGCGGGGCCGAAGGCCAGCGCCGGCAGGCCGGCCAGCAGCGTGGCCAGGCAAAGGGAGTGGAACCGGAACGGCAGCATCATCTATCTCCGGCCACGGCCACCGTGGGTGGTGCGGGCGTGGGGGGCGGGGGCGAGGGTTGGACGACAGCGGCCAGCAGCCACAACCGCTCGCTGCCGCGCGGTCCTTGCAGTTGCAGGCCCTGCAGGTCGATGCCGACCACCTTGGCGTCGCCCAGGCGGTCGCCCACGCGCAGCAGGCGGCCGTCGACGAGCGCCGTGGAAGCGCCGCCGCGCGCCAGTTGCACCGCCTGCAACTGCGGCGGCTGCAGCAACTCGGCGGCCGGGCTGCCGGCGGACCCGCGTGCGGACGCAGCGGCCCGCGCGGGCGCCGCGCCAGGCGGGCGCGTGGGGTCGACCAGCCCCGCTGGCGGGGCGGCTCCGGTCTCGGCTGCGCCCAGCAAGAGCAGCAGAGCCAGGGGGTGAAGGCGGCGGGGCATGGACGGCACGTTCAGATTTCGAGCCAGTGGCGGTCGACGCTGAGCGTGTAGACGCGCAAGGTCAGCAGCGCTTTCGGGTGCTGCTCCACCTTCAACTGCATCGACCCCCAGAGCAGGCGCTGCGGCATGTTTTCCAGCGCCTCGAGATAACGCACCAGGTCGCCGAAGCTGCCCTCCACGGTGAGTTCGATGCCGTGGCGGTAGAGCGCAGGTCTTGCGGTGCTGGCCACCGCGCCGGTGGTGAGGTTGGTGCCGTTGGTGCTGGTCGTGCCTGTGGTGCCGGTGGTGACGGCCGCGACGGCCGCGACGGCCACCAGGTCGGTGCGCGGCAGCGACTTCATCTCGCGCACGCGCAACTGGCCTTGGCTGGCGAGCATTTGCTCCAGCAGGGCCAGCATGCGGTCAGGCCCCACCAGGTTGGCCTCGATCTCACGCATGGCTGCCTCGCCGTCTTGCAGGCGGTGGCGCAACTGCGTCAGTTCGGCCTGCAGCTGGCGTTGCTGCGCCAGCGCGGTCTCGGCCACACGCTGCACCTCGGCGGCGGTCTTGGCCATCACCGCCGGCAGCGACGCTTCGCGCTGGTGCACGGCCTTCCAGGCCTTGAAGGCCGGGGTCAGCCACAGCGCGTCGGCCAGCATCAGGCTGGCGGCCGCGGCGGCGGTGACGACGAGCAGGCGTTCGCGGCGCTGCAGCGAGTCGAAGCGCTGGCGCTGCTGGCGCCACCACGGGCCCAGCGCGAGCCTGGGCGCCTTCACCGCGCGGCCTCCTTGGCCGGTGGCGTCGAGCGCAGCACGAATTCGGTGTGGCCGGCGTTGGCGCCGTCGTCCAGCGTGCGCAATTGCAATTGCGCGAAGGGCCGGCCGTTGAAGCGCTCCTCGGCATTCAGCTGGCGCAGGTAGCCCGGCAACACGGCGGCGTCGAGCATGCGGCCTTCCAGTTCGATGGCATCGCCTTCGGCGGCCACCGCGAAGCCGGTGATCCACAGCGCGCCCTGGGCCTGGCGCGACAAGGCCTTGAGGTAGGGCGTGTAACCGTCGGGCGCACCGGCCGCACCCGAGGCGAGGGCGGCACGCACGCGTTGCTGGTGCTGTTCCAGCGCCCGCAGGCGCTGCAGTTCGGCCTGGATCTCGCCCGGCGCGCTGGCCGCCGCGGCCACGGCCGGCAGGGTGGGCACAGCCGTGGGCAGGGCAGCGCCTTGCCCGGCGTGCCCGGCCTGCCATTGCAGCGCCGCGGCCAGCACCCCGCTGCCGGCCAGGATCAGGCCCACCAGCGCCAGGCCATGGCTGGCGTCGAGCCACTCGCGCTGCGGCTGCAGCGCGGGGTCGAGCAGGTTGATCTGTTGGACCATTTCAGTACCGCCCGGCCGCCCGAAGGAATTGCGACGCCTCTTTGGGGGGCTGAGCCCGCGCCGAGCGAGCGCCTGCGCGCTCGCGAGTGGCTGGCGAAGGCCCTGCGGCATGCAGGCCGCAAGGCAGCGAGCGTGGCGAGCGTGGGGGCTGATTCATTTCAGCCGTCGCGCAGTGCGGCGCCAATGGCGCCGAGATGGGCGGACAGCCGCGCCGGGTCGGCCAGTTCGGGCACGGCGGACAGGTCCAGCGCGCTGCTCAGGTCCAGTGCTTGCACGGGCACGAAGCTGAGCTCGCGCACGTGGGCGCAGAAGTCGTCCAGCCCGCTGCCTGGCGCCACCAGCAGCCGCGCCAGGCCGAGGTGGCTGAAGAGGCGGTCGAAGCCGTCCAGCGTGCGCTGCAGTTCCAGGCCGGCGTGGTCGAAGGCTTCCATGCGCTCGGCAGCGCTGCCGGCGGTAAGGAGCGCCAGCGTGGTGTCGAGCTGGCGCGTCAGCAGCAGTTCACCGGCTGCGGTGATGACGAGCAGCGTCTCGTGCTCGCCCACGTGCAGCAGCGCCTGGGCGCGGCCCTCGGTCTCGACCAGTGCGCTGATATTGCGCAGCGCCGTCTCGGCGATATCCAGCGCCTGCCAGGGGGCGCCGGCGGCGTGGCCGGCCTGCACCAGCGGCCGCAGCGCGTCGTGTGGCGCGGCCACGGCCAGCATCTGCGGCGTGCGGCGGCGCGCCGGGTCGCCTGGGATTTCCAGCACGTCGATCGAGGCAGTCTCGACCGGAAAGTCAACCAGGTCCTTCAGCTGCCAGCGCACCGCCTGCCGCCATTCTTCGCGCGGCAGTTCGGGCGCGTCCAGCGGCACCAGCCGGTAGGCGGTGCGCGGCAGTACCGCCACGTTGCGGTGGCGCTGCAGCGAGCGTCGGCGGCGCAGCGAATGCAAGCCGCCACCGTCGTCGGCCCATTCGCAGCGGTCGACCCAGTGCACGCGGGGCGGTTTGCTGCCGCCGCGCTCCACGCAGGCGAGCAGGGCCTGGGTGCCTTGCGGCACGCAGGCCACCCATCCGGGCAGCGGGGTTCGACGGGGCAGGGCCAGCACGGCGCGGTCCGCAAGTTGCGATGCCGCATCGTTTCATCCGGCGGCTGGCCGGGATGGCTGGAAAAGAAGGGTGTTGGCGGGCCAGACTCGGCCGCGGCGTGTTCAGCCGGCCAGACGGGCCCGGTGCCGTTCGACCTGCGCGCGCACCTGCACCGGCGCGGTGCCACCCACCCCCTGGCGCGCGTTCATCGAGCCGCGCAGCGTGAGCACGGCGAGCAGGCCCTTTCTCCGGCCCGCACGAAGCTTGTTGTCTAATAAAGTCGTGCGGCTACAGCTTCGCGGGGAGAAGGTGATGAGCGAGATCGTTTTTTTGGTCGAGGAAGCTGCCGAAGGCGGATACACCGCACGTGCGCTCGGCGAATCCATCTTCACTGAAGCAGACGACCTGGCTGCGTTGAAGATTGCCATCCGTGATGCCGTGAAATGTCATTTCGACGACGCCGAATCGCGGCCGCAAGTCATCCGCTTGCACTGCGTGCGGGACGAGGTCATCGCGGCGTGAAGCTTCCACGAGACCTGTCCGGGGAGGACTTGGTCAAGGCGCTCTCGAGAGTGGGCTATCGCCCGACACGGCAGACCGGCAGCCACGTGCGCCTGACTGCGGGCGATGAGGCCCACGAACACCACCTGACTGTCCCGCTGCATGCATCGTTGCGGGTGGGCACCCTGGCCGCAATCCTCTCCGACGTGGCAGCAGTCCGCGGTGTCGATCGCGACGCGCTGCTGCAAGAACTCTTTGGTTGAATCCGCGCGACTGCGGACCGTCAGGCGCCCAGACGGGCGCGGTGGCGTTCGATCTGCGCGCGCACCTGCACCGGCGCGGTGCCGCCCACCCCCTGGCGCGCGTCCATCGAGCCGCGCAGCGTGAGCACGGCAAAGACGTCGTCGCCGATGCGCGCGTCGAACTGCTGCAATTCGGCCAGCGGCAGTTGTGCCAGGTCCAGCCCGCGTGTGATGGCGGTCTTCACGGCGTGTGCCACCACCTCGTGCGCGCTGCGAAAGGGCAGGCCCTTCTTCACCAGGTAGTCGGCCAGGTCGGTGGCGGTGGCGTAGCCCTTCAGCGCGGCACGTTCCATGGCGTCCTTCTTCACTTCGATGCCGCCCACCATCTCGGCCATGATGCGCAGCGTGTCGGCCAGCGTGTCCACGGTGTCGAAGAGCGGCTCCTTGTCTTCCTGGTTGTCCTTGTTGTAGGTGAGCGGCTGGCCCTTCATGAGCGTCAGCAGCGCCATCAGGTGGCCCACCACGCGGCCGCTCTTGCCCCGCGCCAGTTCGGCCACGTCGGGGTTGCGCTTCTGCGGCATGATGGAACTGCCCGTGCAGTAGCGGTCGGCCAGGTCGATGAAGCCGAAGTTCTGGCTCATCCAGAGCACGATCTCCTCGGCCAGCCGCGACACATGCACCATGCAGATGCTGGCTGCGGCGCTGAATTCGAGCGCGAAATCGCGGTCGCTCACGGCGTCCAGGCTGTTCTGGCAGATACCGTCGAAGCCGAGTGTCTTCGCCACGCGCTCGCGGTCCAGCGGGTAGCTGGTGCCGGCCAGCGCGGCGGCACCCAGCGGCAGGCGGTTGGTGCGCCTGCGCACGTCGGCCAGCCGTTCGGCGTCGCGCGAG
This sequence comes from Burkholderiales bacterium, assembly GCA_011391855.1. Classification (GTDB taxonomy): domain Bacteria; phylum Pseudomonadota; class Gammaproteobacteria; order Burkholderiales; family Burkholderiaceae_C; genus Rubrivivax. Next base: position 4,213 of record JAABPT010000241.1, on the reverse strand, counting down.
AACATCTCCACATAGGCCAGCAGGTGGTGCGCAAAGCTCACCGGCTGCGCCACCTGCATGTGGGTGTAGCCGGGCATCACGGTCTCGGTGTGCTTTGCGGCCAGTTCCACCAGCGCGCGCTGCATCGCGGTCAACAGCACGGCGATACGGTCGATCTCGCCGCGCAGCCACAGCCGCACGTCGGTGGCGACCTGGTCGTTGCGGCTGCGGCCGGTGTGCAGCCGCTTGCCCGCGTCACCCACCAGTGCCGTGAGGCGGGCTTCGATATTGAGGTGCACGTCTTCCAGCTCCAGCTTCCATTGGAACTGGCCGGACTCGATTTCGTTCGTGATGGTCGCCATGCCGCGCCGGATTTCGGCCAGGTCTGCCACGCCGATGACGCCCTGCGCGGCCAGCATCTCGGCATGCGCCAGGCTGCCTTCGATATCGGCGCGCCACAGCCGCTGGTCGAAACCGACGCTGGCGGTGTAGCGCTGCACGAGTTCGCTCATCGGCTCGCTGAACAAGGCCGACCAGGCCTGCTGCTTGTTGGCCAGGGGATCGTGAGACATGGGGCGGGGGCGCGTGGGGCCGTGCAGAAGGGAGTCCGTATTATCCGGCGCACCATGCATCGCCCCGGGCCGCCCCGCACTGCCGACAGCGACTTCCCGCCCACCGACGGTCTGGCGGGCACCCGCCCGGCCAGCCTGTGGCCCCAGACCACGCGGTCGGCCGAAGCACCCAGCTCCAGCTTCGCCACCACGCGCTTCGACCCCATCGCCGAGGAACGCTCGCGCCTGCAGGCGCAGGCCGCGGCCGCGTTCGACGTCTGCCACCCGGCTTTGGCGCTGCGAGCCGTGCTGCTGGTGCAGGCCGTGCTGGCCCTGGTGGCGCTGGGCGGCGCCGAGACGCTGGCCGGCTGGGGCGCGCGCCAGGCGGCGCTGGCCTTCGGCGGCGTGGCCGCCACGCTGCTGTGGCTGGTGCTGGTGTGCGCGTTGCGCCTGCCGCTGCGCCGCGTCGGGGCACCGGCACGCGCCGCGGTGGTGCTGGCCCTCGGCGGCGCGTCTTCGCTGCTGGCCTGGGTGCCGCTGTGGTGGGCCGGCTTGGGCGGCGACGCGGGTGGCTTTCGCGTGGCCGCGGTGGCGCTGGCCGGGGTGGCGCTGGCGGCTTTGCTGTGGGCCTGGCTGGACCTGCGTTCGCGCATCTGGCACCCGGCGAATGCCAGTGCGCGGCTGGCGGAGCTGCAGTCGCGCATCCGGCCGCACTTCCTGTTCAATGCGCTGAATACGGCGCTGGCGCTGGTGCGCGCCGACCCCGAGCGCGCCGAGGCCGTGCTGGAAGACCTGGCGCAGTTGTTCCGCGTGGCGCTGGCCGGAGCGGGGGCGTCGGTGGCGCTGGAAGAGGAGATCGACCTCGCGAAGCGCTACCTGGCCATCGAGCAGGTGCGTTTCGGCGCTCGCCTTCGTGTGCAGTGGGACGTCTCCAGCGACCCGCGCGTGGCCGCCGCCCGCGTGCCGCCGCTGGTGCTGCAGCCGCTGGTGGAAAACGCGGTGCGCCACGGCGTGGAGCCGGCCGTCGGCGGCGGCCGCGTCACGGTGAGCGCTTCGGTGCAGCGCGGGCAGGTGGTGGTGCAGGTGAGCAATACCGTGGGCAGCGAGCCCGGCACGCCCGGCCACGGCATGGCGCTGCACAACGTGCGCGAGCGGCTGCGCCTGCTGCACGACGTGGCGGCGCAGTGCGACGTGTGGCGCGAGCCCACGCTGGAAGGCGAGATGTTTCATGCGCGCATCGTGCTGCCCGCACCCTGAAGCGCAGTTCTGAGAGGATCTGACCCATGGATATCGAACGCTTCATGCAGGGCTACCGGGCCGCCTGGGAGGGCCGCGACGAGGCCCTGTTCTGTGCCCTCTTCGCCGCCGACGGCCAGTACCACAACACGCCGTTCGCAGTGCAGCGCGGCCCTGTGCAACTGGCCGCCTACTGGCAGCGCGTGAAGCTGCAGGAAGACGTGCGGCTGAGCTACGAGGTGCTGGCGTCCGCGCCTGGAAGCGGCATCGCGCACTGGCACGTGACCTACCAGGTGGCTTCGGAGGAACTGTTCCAGATCTGGGCCCGTTCCACCGGTACGAACGCGGTGACGCGCCAGCCCGGCGATCCGTTGCCCAGGATGGTGCTCGACGGTGTGCTGCAGGCCGAATTCGAAGGCGGGCTGTGCAAAACCTGTCGCCTGTGGTGGCACAGCTTGCCGCTGGCCGCTTGATTGAGCGGCTTTGACAGCGAAGCGGGCAGAACCGCCGTGAGCGAGCCGCTGCGCCTGCTGATCGTCGACGACGAAGCCCTGGCCCGGCTGCGCCTGAAGTCGCTGGTGGAAAGCCTGCCCGAAGCCGGTGCCTTGGTCGTGGGCGAGGCCGGTGATGCCGACAGCGCGCTGGCGCTGCTGCAGGCCACGCCGGTTGACGCCGTGCTGCTGGACATTCGCCTGCCCGGCCGCGACGGCCTGCGGCTGGCGGCCGCGATGCAGGCGCTGGCGCAACCGCCGGCCGTGGTCTTCGTGACCGCGCATGCCGAGCACGCGCTGAAAGCCTTCGAGCTGGAGGCGGTGGACTACCTCACCAAGCCGGTGCGGCGCGAACGCCTGCTGGCCGCGCTGCAGCGCGTGAAACAGCGCCTGCGCCCAACACCCGAGCCGCTGCCCGAGGGCCCGGCGCTGGTGGTCAACGACCGCGGCCGCGTGTTGCGGCTGCCTTACGCAGAAGTGCTGTACCTGAAGGCCGAATTGAAATACGTCACGCTGCGCACGGCCGAGCACGGTTTTGTGCTCGACGAGACGCTCACCGAGCTGGAACAACGCCTGGGCGAAGCCTTCATCCGCATCCACCGCAATGCGCTGGTGGCGCGGCGCGCCATCCGCGAACTGCAACTGCGGAACGACGAAACCCAGGCCGACGCCGACGGCTGGGCCGTGCGCGTGGCACCGCTGGACGAATGGCTGGCGGTGTCGCGGCGTCAGGTGGCGGCGGTGCGCGCCGCGCTGGCGGGGGGCGAAGGCGCGGGCTGACCGCAGCGGCCGCCGAATCCTTCAGACGATGCGCTCCACCGACACCGGGTGCGCCGCCTTGCCGGTGGCGGCGAAGGCGTCCAGGTTGGCCAGCGTGATGCCAGCAATGGCATTCAGCGCGTCCTCGGTGAAGAAGGCCTGGTGGCCGGTGACGACGACATTGGGCATCGTCAGCAGCCGTGCGAACACATCGTCATGAATGACCTCGGCCGAGAGGTCGCGGAAGAAGAGGTCGCCTTCTTCCTCGTAGACATCCAGGCCCAGGCTGCCGAGCACGCCGGACTTCAGCGCGTCGATCGCCGCGCGGGCGTCGAGCACGGCGCCGCGGCTGGTGTTGACGAGCATGGCGCCGTGCTTCATGCCGGCCAGCGCCTGGTCGTCGATCATGTGCCGTGTCTGCGGCGTCAGCGGGCAGTGCAGGCTGACGATATCGCTGCCGGCCAGCAGTTCGGGCAGCGGCACGTAGCGTGCGCCCAGCGCCTGGCAGGCCGGATTCGGCCGCGGGTCGAAAGCCAGCAGGTGGCAGCCGAAGCCGGCCATGATGCGGCAGAAGCATTCGCCGATCTTGCCGGTGCCCACCACGCCCACGGTGCGGCCGTGCAGGTCGAAACCCAGCAGTCCGTCGAGCGAAAAATTGCCTTCGCGCACGCGGGCATGGGCGCGGTGGATCTTGCGATTCAGCGTGAGCACCAGTGCCGCGGTGTATTCGGCCACGGCGTACGGCGAATATTCCGGCACGCGGCCCACCGCAATGCCCAGCTCGGCGGCCGCCGCCAGGTCGACTTGGTTGAAGCCCGAGCAGCGCAGCACCACCAGCCGCACGCCCAGGCGTTGCAGGCCGCGCAGCACCTCGGCGTCGAGGCGGTCGTTGACGAAGGCGCACACCGCGTCGGCGCCCGCCGCGGTGGGCAGCGTGGTGGCGTCCAGTGGCGCCTTCAGGAAGGTGAAGCTGTGGCGGCCGGGCCCGTTCGCGCGCTCGATGGCGTGGCGGTCGTAGGGGCGGGTGCTGTAGACGGCGACGTGCATGTCGGGGACTCCGGGGTGTGCAGGCTTGGACTGTCGCGGCGTCAACCGGTATTGCGCAAGCCGGCCGCAATACCGTTGATGCTGAGGTGGATGCCGCACTGCAGCCGTTCCACGCTTTCCAGCCTGTTGTCGGCCTTGTCTGCTTTCTCT
>JAABPT010000344.1 GCA_011391855.1 Burkholderiales bacterium | reverse complement strand
GTCGGCTGTGGACAAGGCGGCGTTCCTGCAGATCCAGGACGTCGTCAAGGACTTCAACGGCTTCAAGGCTGTCAACAAGGTCAGCCTGGATATCACCCAGGGCGAGATCTTCGCGCTGCTCGGCTCGTCGGGCTGCGGCAAGAGCACGCTGCTGCGCATGCTGGCCGGCTTCGAGACACCCACCTCGGGCCGCATCGTGCTGGACGGCGTCGACCTCGGCGACATGCCGCCGTACCGGCGGCCGATGAACATGATGTTCCAGAGCTACGCGCTCTTTCCGCACCTCTCGGTGTGGGACAACATCGCGTTCGGCCTGAAGCGCGAGGGGCTCCCCAAGGAGCGCATCGCCGAGCGCGTGGAGGCCATGCTGAAACTCGTGCAGCTGGGCAAATACGCCACGCGCAAGCCGCACCAGCTTTCGGGCGGCCAGCAGCAGCGCGTGGCCCTGGCGCGCAGCCTGGCCAAGCAGCCGCAGTTGCTGCTGCTGGACGAACCGCTGGGTGCGCTGGACAAGAAGCTGCGCGAGGAAACGCAGATCGAACTGGTCAACATCATCGAATCGGTGGGCGTGACCTGCGTCATGGTCACACACGACCAGGAAGAGGCCATGACCATGGCCAGTCGCATCGCCGTCATGAGCGAGGGCCGCTTCCTGCAGGTGGGCGCGCCGGGCGACATCTACGAGACCCCGGCCACGCGTTTCGTGGCCGACTTCATCGGCAATGTCAACCTGATGCCCGGCACGCTCGACGTCGACGAGGCCGACCATTGCGTGATCGGCTGCGCCGACTGCAAGCACTTCGTCGGCCATGGCATCACGGGGGTCGTGGGCATGCCGGTGACGGTGGCGCTGCGGCCCGAGAAGATCCACCTCTCGCGCCACAAGCCGGCCGAGGAATTCAACAGTGTCAGCGGCACGATCAAGGAGATGGCCTATTTCGGCAGCTTCACCGTCTACCACCTGCAGCTGCCCAGCGGCGAGCGGCTGAAGGTGAGCATGGCCAACGTGCAGCGCCACCGCGACGACGAATTCACCTGGGGCGACCAGGTGTGGGCGCATTGGTCGCGCGCCGCGCACGTGGTGCTGACGCAGTGAACCTGGGATGAACGCCCTGCTCTCCCGGATCAGCGGCCGCACGGTGGTGATCGCCGTGCCGTTCCTGTTCCTGCTCGTCTTCTTCCTGTTCCCCTTCGTCATCGTCGGCAAGATCAGCGTCTCCGAGATGGAGACGGTGAGCTTCAAGGACGTGCTCAGCTGGTCCGACGGCGTGCTGACGCTGGCGCTGCGCTTTTCCAACTACGTCTTCATCACCGAGGACCCGCTCTACTTCAAGACCTACCTGGCGAGCCTGCACTACGCGCTGGTGACCACGCTGCTGTGCCTTCTCATCGGCTACCCCTTCGCCTATTTCATGGCACGCGCGCGGCCCACGCTGCAACCGGCGCTGCTGATGCTGGTGATGCTGCCGTTCTGGACCTCTTTCCTGCTGCGCGTCTACGCCTGGCGCGGGCTGCTCACCGAAGGCGGCTGGGTGGCCGAACTCATCTTCGCCACCGGTCTGGACCAGGTGCTGTATGCGCTGGGCCTCATCTCGTCGCCCGGCAAGCTGATGCACACGCCGTTCTCGCTGGTGCTGGGCATGACCTACACCTACCTGCCGTTCATGATCCTGCCGCTGTACGGCAACCTGGCCAAGCTGGACCTGCGGCTGCTCGAGGCTGCCGCCGACCTGGGCGCCACGCCCTGGGTGGCGTTCTGGAAGATCACGGTGCCGCTGTCCAAGGCCGGCATCATTGCCGGGTCGATGCTGGTCTTCATTCCCTGCGTCGGCGAATTCGTGATTCCCGAACTGCTGGGCGGCCCCGAGACGCTGATGATCGGCCGCGTGCTGTGGGACGAATTCTTCAGCAACAACGACTGGCCCATGGCTTCCAGCGTGGCCGTGGTGATGGTGCTGCTGATCATCGTGCCGCTGGCCATCTTCAACAAATACCAGGCCGAAGCGCAGGAGAGCGGGAAGTGACGCCGCGCGGCACCTCGGCCACCTTCAACCGCTGGTTCGGCCGCGGCTGGCTGGGCCTGGGTTATGTGTTCCTCTACGTGCCCATCGTGGCGCTGGTCATCTTCTCGTTCAACGACTCGCCCATCCCCAATGTCTGGCGCGGCTTCACGCTCAGGTGGTACGCGGCGCTGGCCAACGATTCGGAAATGTTGGCCGGCCTGTGGCTGAGCCTGAAGATCGCCTTCCTCACCGCCTGCGGCTCGGTCGTGCTGGGCACGCTGACCGCCTTTGCGCTGGTCAAGTACAAGCGCTTTCCGGGGCGCACGCTGTTCTCGGGCATGAGCACCGCGCCGCTGGTGATGCCCGAGGTGGTGGTGGGCCTGTCGCTGCTGCTCATGCTGGTGAGCGTGCAGCGCGCGCTGGGCTTCCCCGAGCGTGGCCTGCTCACCATCTGGTTCGGCCACCTGCTGCTGGGCGTGGCCTATGCCGCCGTGGTGGTGCAGGCGCGGCTGCACGACCTGAATCCGCAACTGGAGGAAGCCGCCATGGACCTGGGCGCGCGGCCGCACCAGGTGTTCTGGCTGGTGACGCTGCCGATGATCGCGCAAAGCCTGGTCTCGGCCTGGCTGCTCACCTTCACGCTCTCGCTCGACGACGTGGTGTTGTCGGCCTTTCTTTCCGGCCCCGGCGCCACCACCATGCCGCTGGTCATCTTCTCGCGCGCGCGGCTGGGGCTGAACCCCAGCGTCAATGCGGTGGCCACGCTGATCATCGTCGTCGTCGCCATCGGCGTGGTGGCCGCCAGCTGGTTCATTGCCAACGCCGAGCGCAAGCGACAGCGCGAGATGGCCGCCGCGGCGCGCGCCTGAACGCCCACCTTCCAGCACACCCTTCCCTGACGCAGACTCGAACGAGGAGAACCCCCATGAAGCGCTCCGCCCCCACCGTGCCCCTGCTCGGGCTTGGGCTCGCACTGGCCGCAGCTTTTCCCGCTGCCGCTCAAAGCAACGAAGAATTGCTGAAGGAGATGCGCGCGCTGCGCGAGCGTGTCAACGAACTGGAGAAGAAGCTCCAGGCCGCGCCGGCCGCGGCCGCGCCTGCTGCCGCAACCCCACCCGCGGCGGGCCAGTGGGGCATGACGCCCGAACAGGCGCGCGAGCTCAACCGCATCGCCGTCAAGACCGAAGGCCTGCAGGACACCTTCGCAGACCAGGGCCTGAAGGGGCTGAAGATCAGCGGCCAGATGGACCCGACCTGGATCTACAACCGTGCCCAGGACGACGCCACCTTCGTCTTCCTGAACAACGGCGACGCGCGCTACACCTACGACAACTCCTATTTCGGCATGGCCGTGATCGACTTCGAGAAGGAAACCGAGGGCGGCACGCGCTGGAAGCTGACGCTGGCGCCCGAGCGTGGCACGGGCGCCATCTTCAACAACTCCATCGTGCACGAGGCCTCGGTGTCGGTGCCACTCACCGACCTGCAGACGCGGCTGTGGGTGGGCCAGATTCCCGACTGGACCGGTTACGAGCTCACGCTGCCGGCGGGCAACAAGCTGATCACGCACAACCTGCTGTTCGACACCATGGCGCCCAGCGCCTACACCGGCGCCGTGCTCGACATCACCAGCGGCAAGTGGTGGGTGCGCGGCGGCCTGGCCAACGTCAATACGGCACGAAACACGTCGGGAAACAAGCAGCCGGCGCTGATCTACCGCGTCGACTATTCCAAGGGTGAATTCAGCGGCTTCGGCTTCAGCGGGGTGCATGGCAAGATGGCGAACTTCGCCGCCAGCGACGGCACCTACCCGCTGGACACCGGCATGGTCGACGCCAACGGCGACCCCATCGTCGAGAACACGCCCTTCGACAGCGCCGGCGAGAACACGCGCGTCAACCTGTTCGAGGTCGACGCCTATTTCATTCGCGGCGACTGGTCCTTCTTCGGCCAGGCCAGCGTGGGCCAGCAAGACGGCGCGGCCATCTTCAACAGCGACGGCGTGCTGCGCGACGCCAAGTGGTGGGGCCTGTCGGGCACCGCGGCCTACAAGATCACGCCGCGCCTGGAAGGCGTGCTGCGCGCCGACTATGTGGAGAACAGCAAGAACGGCGGCGGCCTGCTCGGCTTCAGCTTCGACGACTCCATCAACGGCATCGGCCGCGGCCTGCTCGACGACGGCAGCTTCGCCAAGGGCGAATCGGTGGGTGCCAACCGCTGGGCCTTCAGCCTGGGCATGAACTACCTGTTCGACGAGAACACCCTCTTCAAGCTGGAATACCGCTACGACGGCGCCGACCAGCCGGTATTCGAATACGTGGGCGAGGGCCGCTTCGAGAAGACGAACAGCGTCTTCGGTGCCTCGGTGGTGGTCAGCTTCTGACGCAGCGGGCCGCCGCGGCCCGAACCGGGCGGGCCGAGTGCCCGCCCTTTCACCTTTTCAGGACATGCCCATGAGTACCGCCGCAACGAACTGGCATGAACGCGCCACCGCGCTGCGCATCGACGGCCGCGCCGTCATCGAAGGCCAGCGTCGCGACGCCGCTTCGGGCGAGGCCTTTGCCTGCGTCTCGCCCATCGACGGCCGCGTGCTGGCCAGCGTGGCGCGCGGCGCCGCAGCCGACATCGACGCTGCGGTGGCCAGCGCGCGTGCCGCCTTCGAAGACGCGCGCTGGGCCGGCAAGCCGCCGGCCGTGCGCAAGCGGCTGCTGCTGCGCTTTGCCGAGAAGATCCTGGCCGCGCGCGACGAACTGGCGCTGCTGGAAACGCTGGACATGGGCAAGCCGATCCAGTATTCGCTGTCGGTGGACGTGCCCAGCACCGCGCGCTGCATCGCCTGGTACGCCGAGGCAGTGGACAAGGTCTACGGCGAGGTCGCACCCACGGCAGCCAACGCGCTGGCGCTGATCACGCACGAACCGGTGGGCGTGGTCGGCGCCATCGTGCCCTGGAACTACCCCATGATCATGGCCGCCTGGAAACTGGGTCCGGCGCTGGCGGCAGGCAACTCCGTGGTGCTCAAGCCCAGCGAGAAGAGCCCGCTGACGGCGCTGCGGTTGGCCGAACTGGCGGTGGAGGCCGGCATTCCGCCCGGGGTGCTGAACGTGGTGCCCGGTTTCGGTGCCGAGGCCGGCGAGGCGCTGGCGCTGCACATGGATGTGGACGCCATCGGCTTCACGGGCTCCACCCGCACCGGCCGGCGCATGCTGGACTACGCCAGCCGTTCCAACCTGAAGCGGGTCTTCAACGAGCTCGGCGGCAAGTCGGCCTTCCTGGTCTTCGACGATTTCGCCGACCTGAAGCGCGCCGCTGTCACGGTGGCCGGCAGCATGTTCTTCAACCAGGGCGAAAGCTGCAACGCCCCTTCGCGCGTGCTCGTGCACGAACGCGTGGCCGACGACTTCGTGGCGCTGGTGGCCGCGCAGGCACCGCTGTACCCCCCGGCCGACCCGCTGGAGACGTCCACCGTGATGGGGGCCCTGGTCGACGAGACGCAGCTGAAGACGGTGCTGGGGTATATCCAGGCCGGCCGGGACGAAGGCGCGCGCTGCATCGCCGGTGGCCGGCAGGTGCGGCTGGAGACCGGTGGCCACTATGTCGAACCCACGGTCTTCGACGGTGTGGCCAACGGCATGAAGATCGCCCGCGAGGAAATCTTCGGCCCGGTCATGAGCGTGATCCGCTTCAAGACCGAGGCCGAGGCCGTGCAACTGGCCAACAACAGCAACTACGGCCTGCAGGCCAGCGTGTGGAGCGACAACATCAACCGCGCCCACCGCGTGGCGCGCGCGCTGCGCGCCGGCACCGTGCATGTGAACCAGTACGACGAGGACGACATCACCGTGCCCTTCGGCGGCGTCAAGCAAAGCGGCAACGGCCGCGACAAGAGCCTGCACGCCTTCGACAAGTACACCGAGCTGAAGACGACCTGGGTGCGCATCGACGCAGCATGAACGCACACGGCTGCCCAGAAGCGCTCATTCCGGTGCCTACAGTGCGTACGGTGACCCAGTGAGTCGGCCGGGCCCACCCGCACACCCGCCGCTCACCGCCTACCTCAGCCTGGCCGCCAGCATGGCGCTGGTGGGCAGCTACGTGGGGCTGTCGAAGCTGCTGGTGGCCGTGTTTCCGGTGCTGCTGCTGGCCTGGCTGCGCTTCGGCATCGCCGCGGTGGCCATGCTGCACTGGGTACCGCGCCGTGCAGGTGAGCCGCCGCTGTCGCGCCACGACCGCTGGCTGCTGTTCTGGGAGAGTTTCCTCGGCAACTTCCTGTTCAGCATCTGCATGCTGTACGGCGTGGCGCTGACCTCGGCGCTGGCCGCCGGGGTGACGATGGCCGCCATTCCAGCGGCGGTGGCGCTGCTGTCGCGCCTGTTCCTGGGCGAACACATCCGGCCGCGCGTGGTGCTGGCGATTGCCTGCGCAGCGCTGGGCATCGCGCTGCTCGGCTTGGCGCGGCACGGCGGTCCGGCGGCCGGCGACGGGCCAGGCGTGCTGCTGGGCTACGCGCTGCTGCTGGCGGCGGTGCTGTGCGAAGCGTCGTACGTGGTGATCGGCAAGCGGCTCACCGTCAATGTGTCGCCGCGGCGCATCAGCGCACTCATCAACCTGTGGGGGCTGGCGCTGGTGACGCCCTTCGGGCTGTGGCAGGCCTGGAGCTTTCCGTTCGGTTCCGTGTCGCTGCCGATGTGGGGCCTGCTGGCCTTCTATGCCATCGCCGCGAGCATGGTCACGGTGTGGCTGTGGATGCGTGGCCTGCGCCACGTGCCTTCGTCACGGGCCGGTGTCTTCACGGTGCTGCTGCCGGCCAGCGCCGCTGCGGTGGGCATCGTCGTGTTGGGCGAGCCGTTTGGCACGGCACACGTGGCGGCCTTCGGGCTGGGCATCGCCGGGCTGCTGCTGGCCACCTGGCCGGAGCGGCCGGCGCGCTGAGCTACCGCGGCGAGACGCGGATCGGCACGCGCCGGCGGCCGAAGCCACGTTCGAATGTCGGCGCGAAGTGCCCGGCGATGCGCGTGCCGCACTGCGGGCAGCCGCCATGGGCGTCAAGCCCGTAGTGCAACACCGCGTGCCAGTCGCGTTCGATCAGCTTCGCCTCGCAGCCTGGGCAGAACGTGGTGTCACCCTCGGCGTCGTGCACGTTGCCGGTGTACACATGGCGCAGGCCGTTGGCGCGCGCGATGCGCCGCGCACGGGTCAGCGTGGCGGCCGGCGTGCGCGGCACGTCGCCCATCTTGTAGTCGGGGTGAAAGGCGCTGAAGTGCAGCGGCACGTCGGGGCCCAGGTGCTCGGCGATCCAGCGCGTCATGGCCTCCAGTTCGGCCGTGCTGTCGTTCAGCCCCGGGATCAGCAGCGTGGTGATCTCCAGCCAACACGTCGTGTCGTGGCGGATGTGCTGCAACGTGTCGAGCACCGGCGCCAGGTGCGATCCGGTCTGCTGCTGGTAGAAGTCGTCGGTGAAAGCCTTCAGGTCCACATTGGCGGCGTCCATCTTGTCGAAGAAGGCGCGCCGCGGCACTGGGTGGATATAGCCCGCGGTCACCGCCACCGTCTTGATACCGAGTTCGTGACAGGCGTCGGCCGTGTCCATGGCGTACTCGGCGAAGATCACCGGGTCGTTGTAGGTGAAGGCCACGCTGGCCGCACCGCTGGCCTGCGCCGCCTGCGCAATGCGCCGTGGCGACGCGGTGTCCATCAACCGGTCCATCTCGCGGCTCTTGGAGATGTCCCAGTTCTGGCAGAACTTGCAGGCCAGGTTGCAGCCGGCGGTGCCGAAGGAGAAGACGCTGGAGCCCGGCAGAAAGTGGTTCAGCGGCTTCTTTTCGATGGGGTCGAGACAGAAGCCCGAGCTGCGGCCGTAGGTGGCCAGCACCATGGCGTCGCCCACGCGCTGGCGCACGAAGCACAGGCCGCGTTGGCCTTCGTGCAGCTTGCAGTCGCGCGGGCACAGGTCGCACTGGATGCGGCCGTCGGGCAACGGGTGCCACCAGCGGGCCGGACTCCCAGCGTCGAGTTCGATCGAAGGGACGACGGTGTTCATGCCTGGGCTCCTCTCGGGACATGATCGGTAAAACTGCGCACGCGGTAGCGCGACAGCCGCACCTCGTCCGACCAGAAGTCGGCCGCCAGCCCAGCTTTCTTCTTGAGCGCGGCGAGAAAGCCGCGGGCGTCGGGCAACTGCTGCCAGACCTGCGGCAGGAAGGTGGCTCGGGCATCGCGCCATTCGAAGATCACGCCGTCGACGCCCGGCCGCAGCGCGGCCCGGGCTTCGGCCTCGCTGGCCGCGGCCAGCGGCTCGGCTGCGCCCAGCACCGAAACCTCGACCTGCAGGCCCGGCCATTCATGCGTGCGCAGCGGCGGGAAGCGGGTGTCCTGGAAGGCCGCGGCGCGGGCATTGGCGCGCACGTCCTCGATCAGCGGGCGCACGGCTTGCAGCCGGCCGATGCAGCCGCGCAAACAGCCGTCGGCGCCGTGCAGGGTGACGAAGCTGGCGCCCGGGCGGGCCAGCGCAGGATGCTCGGCGTCGATCCCGGCGTCGGCAGGCTGCAGGCCCAGGGCGTCGGCGATGGACTGGCGGGCCGCGCCCACCAAGGCACGCCCCAGGCGCGCTTCCCCGTTCTGGTCACCTTCGCTGCCTTCGTCCTGCGCAGCGGCGGCTGCCTGTTGCGAATCGAACGCGATGGCGCCATAGCCGACCACGCGGTTGCGGTCGGCGCGCGTCATGCCCGTCGCGTCGGCGGAATTGCGCAGCCCCAGCAAGCGCGGCACCAGGCCGTGTTGGCGCGCCACGAGCAACGCGCCGTTGAGCGGCGCCGCACCGCAGGCCTCTTCGCCGCGCAGGTCGGTGGCGAAGTGCAGGATGCGCTGCACGGTGGCCTTGTCGCGGGCCTGCGCCTGTGCATAGGGCAGGTAGTGCGAGAGGTCGGAGCTGATGACGACCAGCGTCTCCTCGCCGCCCCAAAGACGTTCCAGCACCTGCGCCACCTGCTGCGGACTGGCTTGCCCCACCGCCAGCGGCACCAGCGGGAAGCCGTTGCCGAGCACGGCCTGGAGGAACGGCAGCTGCACCTCCAGCGAGTGTTCGTGCTCGTGCGGCAGGTCGCTGAAACCCACCTGCGGCAGGTCGCGCAGCGAGTCCAGCGCGGCCCGGTCCAGCGGCACGCGTCCCAGCGGTGTTTCGAAAGCCTCGACGGTGGGTGCCGCCAGCCCGCGCACCGCCACCCGGTGCACCGGGCCCAGCAGCACCACGCGCCGGATGCGCCCGCGCCACCGCCGCAAGGGTGCATAGGCCAGCGCCGCCACGTCACCCGAATAGACATAGCCGGCGTGCGGCACCACCAGCAGCTTGGGTGGGTGACCTGCCGCGGCTTCGGCGGCGGCTTCGGTGGCGGTTCCAGCGGCGGCTTCGTCGGCAGTTTCGTCAGTGGTTTCGTCGGAACTTGCCGCGAAACCGGCCGCCGCTGCCAGATGGCCGGCAACCGCCTGGCGCAAAGCCTGTGCCGCGCCCGGGTAGAAGCTGCCCGCCACGGCGGCGGCACGGATGGCAGTCATCGCTTGTTCCCCATGTGCGTGTGCATATCCATCTGGATATTTGGCCATGTCGGCGTCGATCAAGCACGATTTGCGCGTCGCCACGCACCGCGCCGAATTCTGGGGTCGGGTCCCTTGCCGGGGAACCCCGGGCTCAGGGCGTGCGCACCGCCTTGCCGTAACTGCGGAAGCGATGGATCACCTCGTCCATCTGCACGCGCGACAAGAGCACCGGCTCACCCACCGCCAGCGCCTTGAGGTAGGTCTCGCACAGCGACTCGATCTCCTGCGCCACCTTCATGGCACGTGCCAGCGTGGGCCCCGCCGCCACCAGGCCATGGTTGGCCAGCAGGCAGGCGTCGCGGTCCTGCAGGCCTTGCGCCACCGCGGCCGACAAGGCGCCGGTGCCGAACAGGTGGTAGCGCACCAAGGGCACGCTGTCGCCGCCGGCCACCGCCACCATGTAGTGGAAGGCTGGCAGTTCGCGCCGCAGGCAGGCCAGCGCAGTGGCGTGCACCGAGTGGCAGTGCACGACAGCGTGCAGGTCGGGCCGCGCGAAGTAGATCGCCTGGTGGAAATGCCATTCCGAACTCGGCTGCCAGGTGCCACGCTGCTTGCCGTCCCAGCCCAGCCACACCAGGTCCTGCGGCCGCAATTCGTCGGCGCCCATGCCCGTGGGCGTGATCAGCATGCCTTCGCCCTGGCGCAGGCTCAGGTTGCCGGTGCTGCCGCGGTTCATGCCCAGGGCGTCCAGGCGTCGCAGGGCGGCCACCGCCGCGTCGCGCAAGCACCCCTCGTCGTCGCCGCAAGCCCTGCCTTCGTCGCACTGGTCGCTGCTCATCGCCGCTCTTCCATCAACTGCCGCAGCGCATCCTCCTGCGCCGCCACAACACCATGTTCGGTGATCAATCCGCTCACCAGCCGCGCCGGCGTGACGTCGAAGGCCGGATTCGCCGCCGCCGAACCTGCCGGCGTGAGTTGCACCTCGACCACCGAGCCGGCCGCGTCGAGCCCGGCCAGGTGCGTGACCTCGCGGGCGCTGCGCTCCTCGATCGGGATTTCGCTCACGCCGTCGGCCAGCGCCAGGTCCAGCGTCGAGGTCGGCATGGCCACAACGAACGGCACGCCGTTGTCGCGCGCCGCCAGCGCCTTGAGGTAGGTGCCGATCTTGTTGCAGACGTCGCCGCGCGCGCTGACACGGTCGCAGCCGACGATGACCAGGTCCACCTGCCCGCGTTGCATCAGGTGGCCGCCCGCGTTGTCGGCGATCACGGTGTGCGGCACGCCAGCCTGGCCCAGTTCCCAGGCCGTGAGGCTGGCGCCCTGGTTGCGCGGCCGCGTTTCGTCGACCCACACGTGCAGCGGCAGGCCGGCGGCGTGGGCCTGGTACACCGGGGCGGTGGCGGTGCCCCAGTCGACGGTGGCCAGCCAGCCGGCGTTGCAGTGCGTCAGCACGTTCACGGGCCCGCGCTTGCGCGCCGCCACGGCCTGCAGCAGCGGCAGGCCGTGGCGGCCGATGGCGGCGTTGACCCGTACGTCTTCTTCGGCAATGGCGCCGGCTTCGTCCCAAGCCGCGCCCCCACGCTCGCTCGCGGGCAGGGCGAACAGATGCCGCTGCATGCGCTGCAGCGCCCAGGCCAGGTTGACGGCCGTCGGCCTGGCCGACTGCAGATGCGCCACTGCAGCCGCCAGAGCCGCGTCGCTGGCATCCACCCGCGCCTGCAACGCCAGCCCGTAGGCCGCCACCGCACCGATGAGCGGTGCACCGCGCACCCACATGTCGCGGATGGCGGTGAACACGTCCTGCACAGACGCCAGCGTGGCGAACTGCAGCCGGTGCGGCAAAGCCCGCTGGTCGATCACGACCACGGCGTCGCGCCCAGGCGCCGCGGCCAGCGGCCGCAGCGGTACACCGCCCACGTTCATGCTTTCATGCTTTCAAGCCTTTGCGCCCAGCACCCGGCCGGCGACGAAACGCAGCCGCTCCACCACTGCCGGGTCGCGCGCCTCGGGCGCGGTGATCAGCGCCTGGTCCAGCGCGTGGCGGCAACTGCAGGCCGACGCCTGCGCGTCCGCCGTGATCGTGCCGGCCAGCCCCGCCACCAGCGTGCGCGCCGTCTGCGCATTGCCCAGCAGCACACGGATCACGCTGTCCACGGTGACTGCATCGTGGCCCGGGTGCCAGCAGTCGAAGTCAGTGACCATGCTCACCGAGCAGTAGCACAGCTCGGCCTCGCGCGCCAGCTTGGCCTCGGGCATGTTGGTCATGCCGATGACGCTGGCGTTCCAGCTGCGGTAGAGCTGCGACTCGGCCAGCGTAGAGAACTGCGGCCCTTCCATTACCACGTAGGTGCCGCCGCGCACGTGCGGCACGCCCTGCCCCGCCAGCGCGGCCTGCACGTGGTCGCCCAGGCGCGGGCACACCGGGTGCGCCATCGACACATGCGCCACCATGCCGGTGCCGAAGAAGGATTTCTCGCGCGCGTAGGTGCGGTCGATGTACTGGTCGACCACGACGAAGGTGCCCGGCGGCAGGTCGGCACGCAGGCCGCCCACGGCGCTGAGCGAGAGCACGTCGGTCGCGCCCAGGCTCTTCAGCGCAGCGACATTGGCGCGGTAGTTCACCTCCGAAGGCGGGATGCGGTGACCGCGGCCGTGGCGTGGCAGGAAGGCCAGCCGCGCGTGGCCCAGGCGGCCGAGGAAGATCTCATCGGACGGCGCGCCCCACGGCGTGTCCACCGCCACCCAGCGCGTGTCGGTCAGGCCCGGCAGGTCGTACAGGCCGCTGCCGCCGATCACGGCCAGCAAGGGTTCGGTCATTCGGTGGCTCCTCGTCGTTGGAACGGAACGGGCCGCGGATCAGGCCGTGAGCGGCGCATTCTGCCGGCTGCCACCGGCCCGCGCCAGGCGCATGGCCTCGCGCGGCGACCCGGCCTTCAGCCGCGGGTCGGACCACACCTGGCGCCAGTGCCGCGCGCCCGGCTGGCCGTGGCGCAGGCCGATCATGTGGCGCGACGCATGACCCCAGGGTACGCCGGCAGCCTGCAGGCGCTCCATGTAGTCGACATAGCGCTCCTCGACCGCATCGCGGTCCAGCGCCTGCGGCGGCGCGCCGAAGAAGCGTTGGTCCCACACCGCCATCGCCCACGGCTCGTGGTAGGCGTGACGGCCGATCATCACGCCGTCGACATGGCCCAGCTGCTCGTCTATCTGCGCGTCGCTCGTGACGCCGCCGTTGAGCACGATGGTCAAGGCCGGGAAGTCGGCCTTCAGCCGGTGCACGAAGTCGTAGCGCAGCGGCGGCACCTCGCGGTTTTCCTTCGGGCTCAGGCCTTGCAGCCAGGCGTTGCGGGCGTGCACGATGAAGACTTGGGCGCCTCCACGCTCGGCCACCGTGCCGACGAAATCGCGCACGAAGCCGTAGCTTTCGCCGCGGTCGATGCCGACACGGTGCTTCACCGTCACCGGCAGATCCACCGCGTCGCGCATGGCCTTCACGCCGTCGGCCACCAATCCGGGTTCGGCCATCAGGCAGGCGCCAAAGGCGCCGCGCTGCACGCGTTCACTGGGGCAGCCGCAATTCAGGTTGATCTCGTCGTAGCCCCACTGCGCGGCCAGCTTGGCGCAACGCGCCAGATCCTCGGGTTCGCTGCCGCCGAGCTGCAGCGCCAGCGGGTGCTCCTCGGCATTGAAGTCCAGGTGGCGCGGCACATCGCCGTGCAGCAGCGCGCCGGTCGTCACCATCTCGGTATACAGGCGCGTGTGGCGCGTGATCAGGCGGTGCAGGAAGCGGCAGTGGCGGTCGGACCAGTCCATCATCGGGGCCGTACACAGCCGCCAGTGGCTAAGTGGTTGATTCGACAGCACTAATCTTCTCTTTGTCGGTCCAGACAAATGTGGGACGAACTAGATGACCGCTTTGCTCGCCGCGACGCGGTTTGTGCATGGTAACCAATGGGTTGCGCTCGATGATCGAGCGACGACGCAGGAGATCCTGGCGCCTCCTCGCGCCGTGGGCTCGGCGTCAGTGCTACAAATTTGCTACGACGCTCGGACGTGATTGCTACATCGCGATCGCCGTCCGGCGGCCGCGACGGGCGCCTTTACAGAGCGCTCGGCGCCGGGTCTACGCCAGCTTTCGGCCAACTCGGTTGGCAGGTTGTAGGACGCTTGACGACCCATAGGAGTCAGCCGCGGTTTTCTCAGCGAGCGACCGGTCTGCCCTGCAACTTGACCTTCGGCGACGCCGCCGAGAAAGTCAGGGACGGCGAGAGCGGTCGTTCGCGGGTGGCGATCACCGATCTGGGAAAGGTGCCAGCTGAGCGACAGCATCCGAAACCCGTGTACTGTCGCTGCCGACCCATTCCTGCCCGTGGCCGCTTTCCGCGCAGGTGACGGGTCCACCCTGAAACCTGACCTTCGCCGACGTCGCCAAGCAAGTGGGAGTTCGCGACGGCTTACGTTCACGCCCGCGGTCGGACGACGCCAACAGATTCGCGACTGAACGGCTGCACCCGAAAGTCTCGAGCTGACACTGTCGACCCGAAGCCGACTCCATCGGATCCCGAAAGCGGCCCTCCAACTTCTTTCGGGAGCGGACGACACGACCGCCATCGGTTCGGACGGCTGGTCCGCAGCCAGCGGCTAATATGGTCGGGCCTGATTCGGCGACAACGACGAAGAAGAAGGGGAACAGATGACGCTTCGATGGACGGCCGCGTGCGCGGCTGCAGCAATGCTCCTGTCAGGTTGCGCGGTGACAGGCGCCGCTGAAGAGCCATCGCTCGACGGCACGGCGTGGGTGCTGTCGTCGCTCGCCGGGCGCGCCGCCGTCCCGGGCTCGGCGCCGACCGCCCGTTTCGATACCGGCCGCGTCGCCGGCACCGACGGCTGCAACCGGTACACGGCACCGGTTCGCGCGAGCGCCGGCGCAATCGAGATCGGCCCGCGCGGCGCGTCGACGCAGATGGCGTGTCCGCCCGAGCGGATGAAGCTGGCGGAGGCGTTCACGGGGGCGCTCGCCGCCGCGAAGAGCTACCGCACGAACGGCGAGCAGTTGCAACTGCTCGCAGTGGATGGGAGCGTGCTGGCCACCTTCGCCGCGCAGTCCTCGGTTCTCGCCGGCACGGCGTGGCGGGCGACCGCCATCAACAACGGCCGCCAGGCGGTGGTAAGCCTCGTGACCGGCACGACGGTCACGCTCGACTTCGGCAAGGACGGCAACGCCAGCGGGACCGCGAGCTGCAACCGCTATACGTCGACCTGGCAATCGGACGGCCGAAGCCTCCGCTTCACCGCGCCTGCCACGACCCGCATGGCGTGCGGCGCACTGGGCGTGATGGAGCAGGAGCAGGCCTTTCTCAAGGCGCTGGAGACGGTCGCTACGATGCAGTTTGAGGGCGATCGGCTCGACCTGCGTACGGCGGACGATGCGTTGGCCGTCTCTCTGACGCGCGCGCCGTAAGGCCGCTTCCACCGAGCGGCGCCCGCGACGGCGGCCAGACGACTCCCGGTTCCGGACTAACCGTCGGAAGCGCGGACCAGATTCCTGGGAGTGTCGGGAACTCAACCTGGCCCATGTCACCTGTGCACGAAGAACACGTCGAACTTCTGCTTTGCGACTGCCTGGTAGTAAGTGCCCTTGAGTCGATCGGTTGCTGGCTCGTATAGCAGGTCGTAGGTCGAGCCCGCGTATCCACCGGCCTGCAACTCGAGAACGATGCGAAAGGTCGCTCCGTCCTGAGAAACCTGCGCTTTGGCGAATGGGAGTCGCGTCGGATTGAAGTACGTTGCGTCCAGCTTCCCCTCCACTCCGACGCCATCGATGACGATCCGATACCCGCCGTCGGGACGAACCCAGGTGCCTTTCAGGACCTCTGCACTGCCCTTGGCCGGTGCTGCGACTTCCGAGCGTGACGGCGGTGCCTGCGAGAACGCTGCGCCAGCGAAAGCCAACGTCAGCGCAACGATGATTGTTCGCCCGATGGTGTGTGGTGTCATCACTTCCTTTGTTGCTGTTCGGACTCTCCGCCCGACCCGTAGAAGGTGCGTCCTTCCAGCTTGATCGGAGACACATCGCCCGTCGAACCAGCTGACATGATGACAGCCTGAGCTAGACAGCGGCATTGAAGACGTCAGCTTCTGGCCAGTTGGTGTGCTTTCTCTTTCCCTTACCCAGGCCCATCACCAAGCCCGGCTCGAGCGGCGCGATGAACTGCAGCCACGGTCGAGGAAATCGATGAGCCCACGATGGCCGGCGCAGGCATCGATCTGCTCGATCTCGATGCGGTGCAGTTGCAGTCGATGCCGTTTCAGGTGCGACGTGTCGTCGTCCGCCTCGACGCCTGCACCATCGTCCACCACTCGACCAACGCCCGCATGCGCACGCGCACCAGCGTGCTCGAAGGTCGCTTAGGCGTCGGTTTAGGCACTGCGGCGGTTGACGTCCCTCGGTTGTGGCGGGCGTACATGCGCCGATGACTAACAGGTCGGTCCTCGGCCGAGTGCCAGCGCAGTCGCGCCTGACGGCTGTCCGGGCTTACGCCGGTCGGCAGCCGTCTGCCAATGTGACTGCTCGCGCCGCCATTGCGCCGGCGTCTGTCCTGACCAGCGGTGAAAGGCCCGGATGAAAGTCGTGGCGTCTGCATAGCCCAACGCTTCGGCGACCTCCGCCAGGTTCATGCCGCTGAAGCCAAGCAGCTGGCGCGACTTGTCGTACAGCGCGGCATCGCGCAGCTTCATGAAGGTCGTGCCCGCAGCCTGCAACCGCCGGTTCAGCGCGCGCTCGTGCAGACCGAGCATGGCGGCGACGCGCGTCGCGGAGCAGGCGCCGTGCGCGATGAGCCCGTGCGCGACGCGCTGAACCTCGGCCACGAAGCCGGAGCCGGCCTGGCTGCGCAACGCCGCCGCCTGGCGCTCCAGCAGCCGGTGCAGCGCCGGGTTGGCCGCGGCCACCGGTTTGCGCAGCCACGACGAGGGGAACGCCATCGCGCTCTGCCCAGCGTCGAAGTGCACCGGGGAGCGGAAGAAGGCCTTCCACGGTCGGGCGTCGTCAGGTTTCCGATGGGGTAGCAGCACTTTCGCCGGGTTCCATGCCGGGCCGCACAGGCTTCGCATGACGTTGCAGGCCACGGCAATGGAGAGGTCGTGAACCTGTTCGAGCGCTTCGACGCCGGGTTCGACAATCAAGAAGCCGAGCAGCGTCGTGTCGCCCGAGGTCTTTAGAGTCGCGATGCCGCCCCGGTCGTGCAGGTCCAGGAAGCACACGAGGTCCCGCAGCGCCGTGCCCACGTCCGGGGCGTTCATCAGCACGAAGCCCGCCAGCCCCAGCGCCGTCGGATCGGCGCCCTCGCCCAGGCGCAACCCGAAGTGTTCGCAACCGGTCCACTCCACGCAACGGGCGAGCAGCGCGCTCGCGGCGACGTAGGAGACCGGCAACTCCGGGTCCTCGAAGAACCCCAGCTCGTAGCCCAGGCCCGGCAGGACGGACTCGGGTGCGTATCCCAGTATCCGGAGGAGATCGGGAATCTTCGCCAGCGGCCCCAGACGCACCGTGGCGCCGCGCGAGGTCAGAGTCGGGGTGGGGCGCGTGCCGGTGGGAGGCTTGTTGGACATCGACGAGGTGCCGGTGCGAAGTGGTGTCGGGAATTGTCGATCGAGCGTCGGCTTCTGGCAATGACATCCGCGGGCGTTGCGGCGAGACTCGCTTCCTTGGTTGATCCACGTCAACCACCCGCCAGGGCGGCTGATCCGTTGCCGAATATCGATCGCTGTTGTCTCCATTCAGGCGGAGACTCGGTTACGGCAGCGGAATGGACCCTGCCGCGTGATCGGCCGATGGCCGGTGCATTGGCGCCTCGGCGTTCCCGGTCGACGACCCATCCCCCACAGGAGAGCTTCCATGTCCACCCCCCTGCGCCCCCGCGCGACGATCCCTTGGGTCCGGCGCGCCACGTTCCTGGCGGCTGCCTGCTTGGCAACCTTCGCCGTACAGGCACAGCCCGCGGGCATCGATCCCGAGGCGCAAAGGCTGCTGAAGGCCTCGACCGACTTCCTCGCCAGCCAGAAGCAATTCAGCGCCGAGACGCGCAACACGCTCGAGGCGGTGCTGAAGTCCGGCCAGAAGATCGAGTTCAACCACATCGCCAAGACCTCGGCGCAAAGGCCGAACAAGCTGCGTGCCGAGCGCAGCGGCGATCTGGTCAACCAGGTCTTCATCTACGACGGCAAATCGCTGACGCTCTTCAACCCGCAGGACAAGGCTTATGCCCAGGTGGCCGCACCCGAGACGCTGGAGAGCATGCTCGAGTTCGCGCGCACCAAGCTCGACATCGTTGCGCCCGCCGGCGACCTGCTCAACAAGAACGCGTACGAGATCCTGATGGACGGTGTGACCGACGGTTTCGTCGTCGGCAAGGCGGTGATCGAAGGCGTGCGCTGCGACCAGCTCGCGTTCCGCGCGCCGCACGTCGACCTGCAGGTCTGGGTCCAGGAAGGCGCGCAGCCTTTGCCACGCAAGCTGGTCATCACGACGCGCGACCTGCCCAACGCACCGCAGTTCGCCGTCACGATGACGAAGTGGAACCTGAAGCCGGTGTTCAACGAGCAGACCTTCAACTTCACGCCACCGACCGGCGCGAAGAAGGTCGACTTCCTGCCGCGCTGAAACCCAGGGGAAGCACATGACACAACGCAGTATCTTCAAGGCACTCGCCGTCACCGCGGCGTTGCCGCTGCTTTACCTCGGCAACTACGCGCCCGATGCACAAGGCGGGTTTACATGGATGCGCGAGGCCCAAGCGATCGTGGGCGCACCGCTGACACCCGTGTCGGTGGCCGGCGTGGCGCGGCGCACGACCGCTCGCACCGTGGCCGCCGGATCGGCCGCGACGTCGGCCACGTCGCAGCAGCAGGCCGCCACCGCGCAGCAGCAGCAGGCCACGGCGCAGCAACAAGCGGCCACGGCACAGCAGCAGGCGGCCACCGCGCAACAGCAGGCCGCTGCGCGCCCCGCAGGTGCACCGCCGGCCGGCACGGTCGTCAACGCACTGCCTGCGGGATGCAAGCCGGAGACGAAGAGCGGCGTCGAGTACCAGAACTGCGGCGGCGTGCTGTACCGCTCGGGCTTCCAGGGCAACAACCTGGTGTATGTCGCGCAGTAGCTGCCAGCCGCAACTTCGCAATGGCAAACGGGAGAACACAATGAGCTACGAATTTCGACAGCGCGTACCGGCCCTCGTGATTAGCGCCGCGCTGATGGGGCTGACCGGAGCGGCCTTTGCGGTCGATCCCGGAGTCGGTGTCGGCAAGCCGGGACCGGGCGTCACGCGCGGAGTGGGCGCTCCAGGCGTCGGCGCGGTGGATCCGGGCATCAACCAGCCCGGTCGTGCAGGAAACGTCGGCGTCGGGGCACCTGGCGTGGGTGCGCCGGGTGTCGGCGTGACACCGGGCGTGGGCGTCGGCGCACCGGGCGTCGGTGTCGTCGACCCGGGCCTGAACCAGCCCGGTGTCGTCGGCAACGTCGGCGGCGTCGCGCGTCGCTCCGTTCGGCTCTGACAGCACTTCGGACCGGCGTCATACCGGCCCGAACGAGAAATCAGAAGAAAGAGATCGATGTACAGCTCAAGCACGGCAAAACCAAGGCATGAATTGAAGGCCCTGCTCGCGGCGACGCTTGCCGCGCCGATGGTCTTAGTTACGCTCCCGGCCTCCGCGCAGGCCACCGACAACTGGAGGTTCCAGGCTGCGGTGAACCTGTATCTGCCAGACATCGGCGGCACGACGGCCTTTCCATTGACCCCCGCCGGGTCGGGCGACGCGCTGGTCGATGCCAGCACGATCGTCGACAACCTGAAGATGGCCTTCATGGGCAGCTTCGGGGCGTCCAGGGGCTCGTGGGGCCTGTTCACCGATGTGCTTTACATGGACATCGGCAACACCAAGTCGGGTTTGCGCGATTTCAGCATCGCCGGCGGGGCGATTCCTGCCGACGCAAGCGCCAAGGTCGACTACGACCTGAAGGGATGGGGTTGGACGCTGGCCGGCACCTGGCACGCCATGGCCGACCCGGCCGCCACGCTCGACGTGCTTGCCGGCGCCCGCTGGCTCGACATCACTCAGACGCTGAGCTGGGACATCACGGGCAACCTCGGCTCGATCCCGGCGCCTGGCCGTGCCGGCACTTCCAGGGTCGAACTGAGCAACTGGGACGGCATCGTCGGCGTCAAGGGCCGGCTTGCGCTGGGCGCCGACCGCAAGTGGTTCGTGCCCTACTACCTGGATGTCGGGGCCGGCGAATCGAAGCTCACCTGGCAGGCCGTGGGCGGTGTCGGATATTCGTTCCAGTGGGGCGATGTGGTCGCTTCTTGGCGTTACCTCGACTACGAGATGAAGTCCGGCAATGCGATCCAGAGCCTGACCTTCAACGGGCCGTCGGTTTCGGCGGTTTTCCGCTGGTGATGGCCTGCTCCTTAACGGACAGCAAGCCGGCCCGGCGTTCCTCGCAAGACTTCATTCTTCACGGAGCGACAACGCAATGAACGCATCACTTCACAGGACGCCCTCCGCAGCGTACCCCGTCGCGCGCTCGCTGGTAGGCGTGGCCGTCGCCGTTGTCGCGGCCGTGGCGCCCTGGGCCGCGTTTGCGCAGGCGGCTGACAAGCTCGACCGCACCGTGCTGCCGATCGTCGAGCCCAAGCGGCCCGCCATCACGGAGATCGACGTGCGCAAGGCGAAGATGCCACCTCGTTTCGAGGTCAAGGCGCCGGCCAAGGCGCCGAACGTCGTGATCGTGCTGATCGACGACTTGGGCTTCGGCGTGCCCGGCACCTTCGGTGGGCCGGTGCCGATGCCCACGCTGGACAAGCTGGCCCAGAACGGGTTGCGCTACAACAACTTCCACACCACCGCGCTGTGCTCGCCGACCCGCGCGGCGCTGAAGTCGGGCCGCAACCACCACCAGGTGAACATGGGCTTCATCACCGAGATGGCGACCGGCTTCCCCGGTGGCACCGGACAGGTGCCGAGCACCACCGCGCCGCTGGCCGAGACGCTGCGATTGAACGGCTACGCCACGGCGGCGTTCGGCAAGTGGCATGAAACCGCCGCCTGGGAGGCAAGCGAGGCCGGCCCCTTCGATCGCTGGCCCACGCGCCAGGGCTTTGACAAGTTCTACGGCTTCATCGGTGGTGAGACCAACCAGTGGGCGCCGTTCTTGTATGACGGTGTGGCGCAGGTCGAGCTGCCGAACGACCCGAACTACCACTTCATGAACGACATGACCGAGAAGGCGCGGGCCTGGATCAAGTACCAGAAGGCGTTGACGCCCGACCGGCCGTCGTTCGTCTATTTCGCGCCCGGCGCCACGCATGCGCCGCACCACGTGCCCAAGGAATGGATCGCGAAGTGGAAGGGCAAGTTCGACGCAGGCTGGGACAAGATCCGCGAGGCGACACTTGCGCGGCAGATCGCGTTGGGCGTGGTGCCGGCGGGCACCAAGCTGGCGCCCAAGCCGGCAGCGATCAAGGACTGGGACACGCTCAGCGCCGACGAGAAGCGCCTGTACACGCGCCAGGCCGAGGTGTTCGCGGCATTCGCCGACTACACCGACCACGAGATCGGCCGCATGCTGGACGCGTTCAAGGAAGTCGGCGAGGCCGACAACACCTTGGTCTTCTACATCGCCGGAGACAACGGTACCAGCGGCGAGGGCGGCCAGAGCGGCATGTTCAACGAGTACACCTACTTCAATGGCGTGCAGGAAAAGGTCGAGGACATGCTCAAGCTAATGGACAAGTGGGGCGGTCCCGAGACCTATCCGCACATGGCGGCGGGCTGGGCGGTGGCCCTCAACAGCCCCTTTGGCTGGATGAAGCAGGTGCCGTCGGACTTCGGTGGCACGCGCAACGGCATGGTGGTCAGCTGGCCCAAGGGCATCAAGGCGAAGAACGAGTTGCGCACCCAGTTCAGCCATGTGATCGACGTGGCGCCCACGGTGCTGCAGGCGATAGGCCTGCCCGAGCCCAAGAGCGTCAACGGTGTCAAGCAGGTGCCGATGTCAGGTACCAGCATGGTCTATACCTTCGAGGACGCTAAGGCCAAGGATCGCCACACCACGCAATACTTCGAGATCGCCGGCAACCGCGCGATCTACCACGACGGCTGGTTCGCACGCACGATCCACCGCGCGCCTTGGGAGGCCAAGCCGCGCCGCGCGCTGGAAGACAGCTCGGGTTGGGAGCTGTACGACACGCGCTCGGACTTCAGCCTGGTCAATGACTTGGCAGCGAAGAACCCCAAGAAGCTGGCCGAGATGCAGGCGCTGTTCCTGACGGAAGCGCGCAAGTACGGTGTGCTGCCGCTGGACGACCGGGTCTTCGAACGCCTGGATCCGGCGGCGATGGGCCGGCCCGACCTGATGGCCGGGCGCAATGCCATGACGCTGGCTGAGGGCATGACCGGCATGATGGAGGGCGTATTCCCCAACGTGAAGAACCGCTCCAAGACCCTCACCGCCGAAATAGAGGTGCCCGAGGGCGGCGGCAACGGCACCGTCATCGCCCAGGGCGGGAGGTTCGGCGGCTGGTCGCTGTACGTGAAGGACGGCATGCCGGCCTACGACTACAACTTCCTAGGCCTTCAGCGCTTCTCTGTGGCCTCGGCGAAGAAGCTTGCGCCGGGCAAGCACACGCTCGTGTTCAATTTCGCTTACGACGGCGGCGGGCCGTCGAAGGGCGGCATGGGCACGCTGCTCGTGGACGGCGAGAAAGTCGGCGAAGGGCGCATCGGCGTCACGCAGGCGGGACTGTTCTCGGCCGACGAGACGGCCGACGTCGGGCTCGACCTCGGCACACCCGTGGTCGAGGCCATCGGAGCAGAAGCCAAGTCGCGCTTCAGCGGGCGCATCCCGAAGATCACGGTCGAGGTGCGGTGAGGATGTGGGCCGGCGAGGTGAAGCCCATCACCGTCGCCGCCTCGCGCCGTGCCTGCAGGTGCGGGCCGCTCGCGTGAGCGCATCGCCTGCCAGGACCCGGAGCCAGCGGCGGTGGGCACTGCTCGCGGGCCTTGCGGCGCTCGTGCTGGCCGTGGCCGGCTGCGCCACACTCGGCCCGTCGACGATCACGCGCGACCGCTTCGACTACGCCGCCGCGATCTCCGACTCCTGGAAGAGCCAGATGCTGCTCAACCTGGTCAAAGCGCGATACGGAGACGTCCCCGTTTTCCTGGACATCGCCTCGGCGATCAACTCCTACTCGATCGAGACCGGTGTCAGCGCGGAGGCTGAACTCCTGCGCCCCCTGGCGGGCAACGCCAACACCCTCACGCTCGGCGGTGCCAGCAAGTTCACCGACCGGCCCACCATCACCTACAACCCCTTGCTGGGCGAGAAGTTCAGCCGCAGCCTGATGACGCCCATCCCGCCGGGCGCGCTGCTGTCGCTGATCCAGGCCGGCTGGAGCGCCGAGGCGCTGCTGCGATGCTGCGTGCACACGCTCAACGGCCTGCAGAACTTCGGCCAGCGGATGCTTTACGGCAGGCCTGCCGACCCGGACTTCGTGCAGTTCCTCGCGGTGGTCAGGCGCATCCAGGGCGCTGGCGGCGTGGGCGTGCGCGTCGTGCGCGAGAAGGACATGCAGGCCACCACGCTCTTCTTCCGCCCCCGCAAGTCGGGCGCCACGCCGGAGGATATTGCCGAGGCCGAGCGGCTGCTGGGCCTCGAGGTAGGCGCCGAGGAGTACCGCGTCGTCTACGGCACGGCGTCGAGGGACGGGCGGGAGATCACCATGCTGACGCGGTCGATGCTGGAGATCCTGCTCGACATGTCCTCCTACATCGACGTGCCCGCCGCGCACGTAGCCGAGAAACGTGCCTCGCCGGGCTTCGCCGACCTGGCCCACCTGACCGGTGGCCTGGAGCCGCTGATCCGTGTCCGCAGTGGCCCGGAGCGGCCGGACGATGCGTTCGTCGCCATCCGCTACCGCGACAACTGGTTCTGGATCGACGACCGCGACCTGGGCTCCAAAGGGATCTTCTCTTTCCTGATGTTCCTGTTCACGCTCACCGAGTCGGGCGGCGGACAGGTCTCGCCGGTGATCACCGTTCCTGCCGGATGACGGAGCCGACGACGTGATGCGAGTGCCGATGTCCAGCGACCTGGCGGGCGGGGCTTCGAGACCGCTGCGCGCGCGGCTGGCGTGGCGGCCCTGGCCGGTGGCCGCGCTCGCCCTGGTCCTGTGCGGCGCGCCGGCCGAGGCGCAGCCCGGCCAGCGAGCGATCGCCGACGTCGACGTGCAGGCCCTTGCCAACGGCATCCTCGGGCTCATGAGCTTCACCGTGGCGCCCGACGTGACCACGAGCTCGCTGTCGATCGAGAACGCCGCCACGTCCAACCCCAACCTGGCTATGACGCAGCTCGGCGGCGGTTTCACCTGGAGCAAAGACCTGCCGCTGTATCTCGAGGGCAATGCGGCCTGGGCCCGCTACGACCCCGTGTTCCTGGCCAGCGACGTCACGCAGCAGCGCCCGGTGCCGGTGAAGTGGGACTCGCTGTCGGTTTCCGGCGGCATCGGCTGGGACTTCCCGCTGGCGCCGAACTGGGTCCTGCGGCCGATGTTCAGCTTCACCTACGGCCGGCTCACGAGCGACCTCGCGGGGGCGAAGTGGTGGCTCGAGGAGAACACCAACGTCGACCTGGCCGCGCTGGACCGCGGGAGGATGCAGACCTACGGCCTCGGCGGCTCGCTGATGATCGACTACGAACGCTTTGCGCCCGAGGCGGACGTCGACCTGGAGCTGCGCTACACGAACGTGATCTTACGCAACAGCGGCACCCTGGCCTCCGATGTGGATGTCCGAGCTTCGGCCGAGAGCGCCAGCGTCTGGGCCCGTCGCCGCGTGCCCACGGGCTGGGTGGTGTGGGACCGGCCCGTACGCTACGTGCTTGAAGGCGCGTACACGCGTTTCCTGGGCAGCCAGATCGAGCTCGGTGTCGAACACATGGCGTCGGTGGGCGTGGGGATCGAGTTCGACTTCCCTCTCGTCCATCAACGTCTTCATCGGCTTCGGCAGTGGCCAGACGCGGGCGAGTTCGCGTTGCCTGCTGCAGACGCTCGGCCAAGGACCGCGGCTTGACGGGCGGCCTGCCAGGCTGACTGACCGCAATGGAGATCTCGACGCCGGGGACGGGTTGCTGGCTATGTCGGCTGCACTTCGAGACCGGTCACTGGCCCAGCGATTTTTGTGATGCTCGGCTGACCGGTTGTGGCCGTCAAGAACCGGTCGCGAACAGCAGCTTCAAAGCCAATCCGTTTGCGGGTCGTGCGGACAGTGCGTGTGCGCCCGACGTGCGCACATCAAACCCTCCTGCTGCCCTACCGCCCTACGGCCCGACAAAGGCGCATGCTCAGTGCCGGCCGAACAGCCGCGCATCCCAGACCACCGGTTCCGGGCTACCGGCGCTGATCTTCCTAAAGTCAGGATGCTGCGGATTCAGGAGCACGTTCCCTTCCCTGCGCGCGACGACCGAAGGAACCACCAGCACGGCCGTTCGCCGCTCACGAATCCAGGCATCGCCGAAGGCCCGGGCCACGCGCAGATCCGCGTGGTCCCATCCGGCGGGCAGGCTGCTCTCATCATGCCGCTCGACGCTCACGGCAGCTGCGATCGCGATCTCGATCGCCACGTGCGACCTGGGCACGCGCCCGATACCCGCGTGGGCCAGGCACTCCAGCATCGCGCCCGCGTAGGAGCGGCTCGCATAGATGACGCCGAGGCCCGGTGAATTCCATCGGCCTCCTACCAGCGACGCGCCGACGGGGCTGAACACATCGAACCGTCCGTCGGCGATGCGCCAGCCCTGCCAGGCTTGCGACCGAGCCTGTTTGGTGGACGCAGCCTTGGCTCGCGCCTTAGGCGGCGACGCCATGGAACAGCGACCACAGCAGGCTTTCGACCCGGCGCGCTCCCAACTCCGTCAGGGCCACCTCGATCGGCCGCTTGCCGCCCAGCATGGCGTGACCAGTGGACAGGAATGTGCGAGCGTCGTCGGCGTTGTCCCACACGTACTCTGCGGTCGCGATCACCCGCGCCAGGCGTTCAACACGCTCACCCTCCTGGGGCTTGAGCTCCTCGCCCCTGCGGTGGAACGTGGCCGCCGGGATGACCCGCTGCATCAAAGCCGCCGCATCCGGCGAGGTGCCGTAGACGTGGCGCGCAACAGCCCCGAGCGAGGCCTTGGGGAGCCCGGCCTCCACCTGCTGCTCGAGTTGTTCGACCGAGGTGACCTTTCGACGAAGACCCAGAACCTGGGCGATCTTGCCTGGTTCAACCACGGCTGCATACATGCGACTGACTCCCAATTGATAAAAGGAATTCTATCATCTGGAAAAGCGCCCGTGCCGTCACGGGGCCGGGCATCGCCGGTCCAGCCGGCACCGGCATCGTGGCTCCAAGCAGCCCGGAAAGTGCTGCTACGGAATTGCTGCGAACCGCGCTGCAGCCCGCATGAATGCTGAACACAGCATCCAATCCATCATGGGGGCCGTGCACAGTCGCCATGGGCTCACTTGCGGATTTGATTGCACGAATTCTCTCTTTGTCGGCCCACCCCTTGGGGCGACAGACGGGATGGCAGCCGGGACCGTTGCATCTCGATTCGTGCATGTTAGTCAATGGGTTGCGACTGATGCTCGTGCGACAACGATCGGACCCCTCGATGGGCGCTCCGTGGGACGCCTGACCCTTCGGCGCCACGGTCCAGCATTGATCGCGCCAACGCCGCCACTCGCACGGTCATGGCGCAAACAGCATGAGCCGCGGCATCCCGCAGTCGAGGGGGTTGCGGGCGGCGGGCTTCTTCGGGTAAGGGTTTCCCACAGGGCCGGTTCCGTCCGCGGTCGCAATGATCGCCGCCTGGTGCAGGAGCCTCGAGATTCGAGGCGACCGTCCGCCTGTCCAAAACCCAAGGAATCAGCATGTTGTCAAGATCTCTCGCCCTGGCGCTGATCGGCGCTGCCCTCGGCGCGCCCGCTGCCGCCGACCCGGTGTCGGTGCTGTTCGTCGGTAACAGCTTCACCTTCGGCCGCGTCGATCCGGTGATGGGCTACAACGCAGCCAACGTGCGTGACCTGACCGCACCTGTGCCCGGGACGAGCTTCGAGAACACAGCCGGCAGCAACCCCTACGAGCCCCATCCTTGGGGCGGAGTGGCGGGCATCTTCAAGCAATTCACCGTGCAGGCGGGGCTGGACTACGAAGTCTCGATCTCCGCGCGCAACGCCGCTTCGCTGCGCGGTCACTTCCTCAACACCAATCCCGCCGGCTGGGACCTGCAGGGCAACCTGGCCAGCAAGAAGTGGGACCAGGTGGTGCTGCAGGACCTGAGCGACGAACCGCTGAGCCAGGGCGGCGGGGCCAATGCCAACACGGCATTGTTCAATTTCTACGCCAACAAGATCGAGGATTACATCCACCAGGGCATCCAGGCGGGTCCAGACCAGAGCAATTTCGTCCTGAACACCAGCGAAAGCCTGCTGTGGGGCGGTCCGCCCACTGGCTCGGCGGCAGTTCGATCTGCAAATTGCAGGGCCGGCAGTGGGGGCTCGACTGGCAACCCGAACGCCCTGTCGCAAGGCTCGTGCAACGCCGCACGCACCATCCGCGGCAACGCCAACGAGAACGCCGCCGCGCAGGTCTTCCTCTACCAGACCTGGGCACGGCCCGACATGATTTACGGGCCGGCAAACACCGTCACCGACCCCGTCACAGGCGCCGTCATGCCCGATCCAGCCGGGGGTACCGAGCCGATCTTCCAGGCCTCGCTTGAGGCCATGACGGCCGACCTGCATGACGCGTATTTCGGCTTGGCGGCGTCGAACCCCGATTTCGCGGGTGTCGCCCCAGTTGGCGATGCGTTCCTGCGGGCCGTGCAGAGCGGCATCGCGAATCGCAATCCCTATGCGCCGGACGCGCTGAGTGACCGCCTGATCGACCTGTGGTGGGACGACGGCCTGCACGCCAGCAAACACGGCTCCTACCTGAGTGCGCTGGTGATATTCGGCACCTTGACGGGTATCGACCCCTGGTCCTTGGGTGCCAACGAGCAGGCCGCCGCGGACCTGGGGATTTCTGCGCGCGATGCCGTCAAGCTGCAGCAGGTCGCGTCCGAGCAGCTTTCCATCTCTGGCATTGCGCTGGCCCGTGTTCCTTGCCTGCATGCGAACCCGCGAGCTGCGAAAGCGGCGAAAGCGTGTCCATGACGGAGAAGGTTCGGGCATTTCGATCCTGGTGAATTCCTCGGAGTTGGGCCCAGGGGAGCACCGTGGCCGTATCGATAAGAGCCATACCGCTGGGATTCGACAACGTCTACGTCGTGAAGGACCAGCGTGCGATCCTCGTCGACGGGGGTCAGCCGGGCAAGTGCGCGCCGTTTGCGCGCAGGCTGCGCCAGGCCGGGGTTTCGCCGTCGGACATCGGCCTCATCGTGGCCACGCACGGCCACTGGGACCACATCGGCTGCCTGGCCCAGATGAAGCAGTACACCGGTGCGCCGCTCGCGATGCATGCGGCCGACGGCAACTGCATCGAGCAGCCGAATCCGGTCATGCCGCCGGGGGTCACGCCGTGGGGTCGGTTTCTTTCGGCGCTGCTGTCAGCAACCGTGATCCCAGGGTTGAAGATCCCGGCGGCGGGCGTCGACGTGATCGTGCCCGACGACGGCATGTCGCTCGAACCTTATGGCGTGGCAGGCCGGGTCCTGCACACCCCCGGCCACACTCCCGGCTCCGTCAGCGTCGTGCTGGACTCCGGCGACGCGCTCGTTGGCGACCTGGCGATGAACCGCATGCCGCTGCGGCTGGGCCCGGGACTGCCGATCTTTGCCGAAGACATGGCGCAGGTGACGCGCAGCATCGAGAAACTGTTGGCGGCGGGTGTGAAGACCATCTACCCGGCGCACGGCAAGCCGTTCCCGGCCGATGTGCTGAAGGCAGCCGTGGCCGCGAATCGGTAGAGGACCCAGACAGCCTCAGTCGTATTGCGCCGCAACGCCGCCGCTGCCCTGCCCTTCGACCGCCCCTTCCACGACGCGCTCGAGATCAGCCGCAAGTCTTGCGTCGAGCCGGCGCAGACGCTCCAGGTCTTGGTGCGCGCGCACCTTGTCGCCCTGCTGCATGAACAGCACCCCGCGGTACATGTAGGCCTGCGCGAGGTCGGGCTTCAGTTCGATGGCGCGGTTGTAGTGCTCGAGCGACGACGCGAAGTTGTGGCGACCCTGCATCCGCAGCGCGAACGCGAGGTTGTTGTGGGCTTCGGCGAGTCGTTCATCCAGGGCCAGCGCGGCCTCGAACTTCTGCTGCGCTTCCCGGAAGTTTCGCGCCAGCAACAGCGCAACACCGTCGTTGTACAGGCGCACGGCATCGGCACGTGATCCGGTCTTCGGTACGGGCAGCGGGTCGCTCTCGACGGCAGTCGCCATGCCCATCGCTACCACCATCCACGACGCCAGCAGCAAAGCAGGCAGCGCTGCCCGCCTTCTGCTCATCGCGTCACTGACTGCTGGGCCAGCTTCAGGCCGGGAATGCCAGCATCGGCCTGCGCGGTCTGGTGCGAAACCCGGTCTGCATAGTCGCGCGCCTTCTGGGCGTTGCCAGCCCGCTCGGCCGCCACGCCCGCACCGGCCATCGCCCGCAGACGGTTGGGTTCCTTGTGCAGCACGGCCTCGAATTCACGCAGCGCGCCAGCCGCATCCCCGCGTTCGAGCAGCGCCGAGGCCAGCAGCTCGCGCGCCGGCAGCAGCGGCCCCGGCGTGACGGCATGCTTCTCGCTCGCATCCTCGCGCTCGGAGGCCTTCTGCAAGGCGGCGATGCCGGCATCCGCCTGACCGGCCTTGAAGGCGGCGAAGCCACGCACGACGTCGATCTGGATGCCGATCTGCTCGGCCCAGTAGCCGATCTTCAACTCGGTGGCTGCATCGCGCAGCCGCGCCAGACGCAGGAGTTCGGTCTCGGTCGCCGAGGCGTCGCGCATGGCGGCTGCGCCCAGCGCACGGGCGTAGGCGTTGGAGGCTTCAGCCTGCGGGTATTTGGACCAGGGGTAGGCATCGGCCGCCGGCGTCAGCGGCAGCTTGGACGCCGTCGCCCAGTCGCCACGCTCCAGCGCGAGCCGTGCCGGTATGGCCGCATAGGCGTAGGCGGCAGCGAAATTGTCGGGCCGCTTGCTGATCGCGACCGCGCTGTCGCGCACCGCCTGTGCCGCGCGGTCCTGCCCCAACTGCAGATGGGCATAGGTCAGGTAGTCGTAGGCGTGCAGCGTGTTCGGGCCCGAGGCGGTATCGACCTTGGCCGACACCGTATTCGCCGCCACCGAATCGTTCCAGGCCCCGACGCGCGTGAAGATGTGCGACGGCATGTGCTGCGCGTGCGAGGCGGCCGGTGCGATCTTGCTGTATCGCTGTGCCGCCGGCAGCCCCTGCGTGGCCAGGAGCGGGTAGTCGTAGCTGTGGATCAGGTAGTGCGCGGCACCGGGGTGCTCGGGTTGCTTGGCGAAGATCGGCTCGAGCAGCCTGGCGGCGCGCAATTGGTTGCCGTATTGCTTGTCGGCCGGGTCGAAATTGGCCGACAGCACGAGGCTGTACAGGATGGTCGCCTCGCTGTCTTCGGGGTAGCCGGCGGCCACCTTCTCCAGACCGCTCTCCAGCGCCTTCGCGCGCGTGCGGTGGTTGAGCTTGTCGGCGTCCTTGAAGAAGGCTGCCAGGGCATCGACATAGTCGCGCTCGCGCTGGGTGGCCAGACCCGCGTTGCGCGCCTGCTCCATCAGTGCCTCACCCTCGGTCAGTGTCTTGGCCGACACATTGCCCGGCCAGACGAAGGGGTTGTCCAGCGAGGCCAGGGCGCGTGCCCAGTGCGTCATGCCGCAGGTCGCATCGGCGGCCAGCGCGCGCTCCAGTGGCGCCCTGATCTGCTCCCAGGCGAAGGAGTGGTAGTACGCCATGGCGAGGTCGAATTCGCGCTGCGCCTCGGCGTTGCAGCTGACCTTGAAGTGCACGCTGCCGAGCCTTCCATCGCTCTCGTGAGCGGCTGCAGGAAGGCTGGCGCAGAGCGCTGCGGTGGCCAGTGCGGTACGGATCAGCTGCAGGTGCATGCTCGTCTCCTGGTGGGCCGGTGGATTGCCCGTCACTCATGCATACGGGCCAAGCATTGCAGGCCCACGACGCTGCCGATGTCAATCCCTTCTAAATGACCACGACGGGAAGATCACCATTGCCGACTGACGCCGGATCGTCGCGGGATCGATCCATTGAGGAGCGGCTTGTCCGGCCGAACTGAGTGACGGCAAGATTGCGGGATGCAAAGCGCGTGGATGTCAGGTTGGCAGCCGCGCTGAAGCTCTGGGTCAGCGTGACCGCGCCGCTGTCGGCATCGACTGCCTTGAGACCCGCCTGCCCGAGCAGAAAGTCTGCTCGGGGCGGTGACGCTCCTGGTCCCGAAAACGGCCAGCGTCGCTGCCTACAGCCGAGCGATATCGGGCGCCGCGCCGCCGAGCCAGGCCCGCATGTAGGCTTGGCGCGCCGAGGCCTCGGCCTTTGCATCGCCCTTGCGCTTGTAGACCTCCGCCAGGCCCGCCAGCGCCCAGCCGTTGCCGCGCACGCGCACCAGCGAGTCGCGCAGCGCCTTCTCGGCCGCATCGAGCTTGCCCTGCCGCAGGTACACCGAACCCAGCGACTGGCGGACCGGGTAGTACCAGTACGGCGGCTCCATGTAGGCCAGCGCGTCCTCGATCTCGACCGCCTCCTCGTAGGCCTTGGCCGCCCCGGCGAGGTCGCCCTGCGCGTCGGCCAGCCGTGCGGTCGCCACCAGGCGCGCGGTCTGCACGATCTCCTTGCCCGGCACCGCCCAGTCCGTGTACGGCTTGAAGTCGGCCTGCTGCTCGATCGTGGCGATGGCGTCGATTTCGCGGCGGGCTCCTGCTGCGTCCTTCGTCGCCGCGAAGCCGAGCGCGCGCGCATAGTGCGCCAGGGCGGACACCACGACCTGCTCCTTCGGCGGTGTCTTCAAGGCGAAGATCGCGTCGGGTGCGCTGAAGATCGCGTGCGCGAGGTAGGGCGCGGCCTTGATGGGTTCCAGCAGCGCGAACTGCGCGACCACCGTGTCGGACAGCGCTGCGTCCAGCTTGGCCGCCGCATTGAGCGAGGTCGGCCCGTCGCCACCCATCTGCGCCGAGACCAGCACGAAGTGGATGTTGTGCGGGTAGTAGGCCGACTTGTACATCGGGTCCGAGGGCGAGGTGCTGAAATACTGCTCATCGACGGCCATCGCGCGCTTGTTGATTTCCAGCGACTCCTTGTACAGGCCGACGCGGTAGAAGATGTGGGCCGGCATGTGCACGACGTGGCCCGCGCCCGGCATCAAGGCGGCCAGCCGCCGCGCGTGCGGCAGCGCGCGATCGGGCTTCGTCGACGCCTCGACCGCATGGATGTAAAGGTGGATCGCCCCCGGGTGATTGGGATTGCGTGCGAGCACCTTCTCCAGCGCCGCGAGCAGCTCTCCGGCGCGGCCCTTGGGTTTCGCGCCACCCGCCTCCCAGTAGTCCCAGGGCTGCGTGTCCATCA
>JAABPT010000228.1 GCA_011391855.1 Burkholderiales bacterium | reverse complement strand
CACGGTCACCAGGCACACGCCGTGGCCGGCGGCATGCCAGGCCGCGGCGTCGCGCAAGACCTGCAGGTCCAGGGGTTCCACGATCGGCCAGCCCGCTCGGTCTGAAAGACTCAGGCGGCCGGCACCAGGTCCGAGACCAGGCAGAGGGTCAGCAGCGCAGACGAATCCACTTTGGCCTTCAGCGCATGCGGTTCGTTGCGGCGCAGGTGGATGAAGTCGCCGGCCGCCATCGTCTGCGCGCCCTGGGGCGTGGTGAATTCGATGCAGCCTTCCAGGCACTGCACCGTGATCTCGCCCGGCGCGCGGTGTTCGCGAAATTCGCTGCCGGCGAGCAGCACGATGCGCACCACCTCCAGTTGTTCCGACTTGAGCAAGGCGGTGGTCCGTGACGTGCCCAGGTCCGCGCCCAGCGGCCGCACGCTGGCGATCTGGCCCGAGGGAACATGTTCTTGTGCCATGGGGTCTCCTTCGCCAACAGGGGCTCGGGCGCTTCCGGAGTGGTTGCGCAGCGATTGCGTCGCGCGTTCGGGCGGTTCTTAGCGCACGCTGAAGTCGATGACGATCATGCCCGGCTCGCGGTGCCGGTATTCGATGGCGACACCTTCGCCGTAGCGTTGCGCCAGTTGCGCCAGCAGCGGCAACGGGTCGTGGTCGTTGGCGAAGCGCATGGTCTCGCCGGGCTGCAGGCTGTCGAGTGCGCCGAAGATGGCCGCATGCCGGAAGCGCTTGGCCACGCCGCGGGCGTCGAAGGGGTAGATGGAATCGGGATTCAGGTGAACGTGGGGTTCTGACATGGTGGTCCTCGAGTGGGGGCGGGTGGGATCCCGCGCAGATGAATCGGTGGTGGACTCGGTGGATGGCGAAGAGTGAGCCGGCCGCGGGGGCGTCAGCGCGACGGGGTGGCCTTGGCCGGCCCGGACGGGCGCTTCGGCATCGCCATCGCCACCCCCCGCACCGGCGGGTGCCCCGCGGGGCCGGCCGGCTTGCGCCGCGGCGCCGCGGCAGGGCCCGGGCTCACGTCGGCCAGCGTGGCGCTGTCCAGCGCCTTGAAATAGGCCTGCAGCGCGTCGTCGAAGACATGCTTCAGCCGGCAGCTGGGCGTCAGGCTGCACAGGTTGGTGCCAGGGTCGAAACATTCGACGAGCCGGAAGTCGGTTTCCGAAGCCCGCACGACGTCGCCGATGCGGATGGCCCCGGGCTCCTTCAGCAGCCGCAGGCCGCCGCCGCGCCCGCGTGTGGTCTCGATCAGGCCCTGGTGCGCCAGGTCGTTGACCACCTTCATGAGGTGGTTCTTCGAAACGCCATGATGATCGGCCAGTTCGCCGATCGTGACCAGGCGCTCGCGGTGCGCCGCGCAGTACATGAGCACGCGCAGGGTGTAGTCGGTGTACTCCGAGAGTCGCATGGATGGGCAGGCCGAAAGATGCATGCAGTGTATTGCTTTCAGGCCGGCCGGTCCTTAACATATATCAATCGTGCATCTTTCCAACACCCACGCCCGCGGGCGGGCGCGTCTACCCGATGAAACCGCCTGAAACCCGGCGCCCGGCCGTGATCCCCATCCGCGCCGTCGGCACGGCTGGCAGCGACGGCGATGCCGGGGACGGCCCGCAGTTCGTCTCCATGTACGAGAAGCAGCCCGAGATCTACCCGCGGGCGGTGAGCGGCTGGTTCGCGACCTGGCGCTGGACCTTCGTCTGGCTGACGCAGATTTTTTTCTACGGCCTGCCCTGGCTGCAGTGGAGCGGTCGCCAGGCGGTGTTGTTCGACCTGGAGGCGCAGCGCTTCTACATCCTGGGCCTGGTGCTGTACCCGCAGGACCTGATCTTCCTGGCCGCGTTGCTGGTGCTTTCGGCGCTGGCGCTGTTCTTCTTCACCGCCGTGGCCGGGCGGCTGTGGTGCGGCTACACCTGCCCGCAGACGGTCTATACCGAAATCTTCATGTGGGTAGAGCGCAGGATCGAAGGCGACCGCGTGGCGCGCATGCGGCTGGACCAGGCGCCCTGGTCGGCGGCCAAGCTCGCGCGCAAGAGCGCCAAGCAGGCCGCGTGGCTGGCCATCGGCCTGTTCACCGGCTTCAGCTTCGTCGGCTATTTCACGCCCATCCGCGAGCTTGGCGCAGCCGTGCTGGCCTTCGACGTGTCGGCCTGGAGCGCGTTCTGGATCCTGTTCTACGGTGCCGCCACCTACGGCAACGCCGGCTACCTGCGCGAGCAGATGTGCAAATACATGTGCCCGTACGCGCGCTTCCAGAGCGCGCTCATCGACAAGGACTCGCTGGTCATCGCCTACGACCAGGCGCGCGGTGACCCGCGCGGTTCGCGCTCGCGCAAGGCCAGTCCCGCCGCGCAGGGGCTGGGCGACTGCGTGGACTGCACGCTGTGCGTGCAGGTCTGCCCCACCGGCATCGACATCCGCGACGGCCTGCAGAACGAATGCATCGGCTGCGCCGCCTGCATCGACGTGTGCAACGGTGTCATGGACCGCATGGGCTACGCCAAGGGCCTCATCCGCTACTCCACCGAGAACGGCGTGCGCCACGGCTGGACCCGGTTGCAGATGTTCAGGCGCGCGCTGCGGCCCCGCGTGCTGGTCTATGGTGCGGTGCTTTCGGCCGCCAGCGTGGCCTTCGCGGCCAGCGTGGCGCTGCGCAGCCCGTTCCAGTTCGACGTCATCAAGGACCGCGGCGCGCTGGCGCGCATCGTCGACGAGGGCACGGTGGAGAATGTCTACCGGCTGCAGGTCATGAACCGCACCGAGGTGGCGCAGACGTACCGCGTAGCGGCCAGCGGCATTCCCGGCCTGGTGCTGGCCGCACCCGCCGTGACGGTGGCACCGGCCGGTATCGAGTCGCTGGTGGTGGGCCTGCAACTGCCGGCCGAGGCGGCGCAGGCACTGCGCGGCCGCTCGGCGCCGGTGGTGTTCGAACTGACGATGCTGCCGCGTGCCGATGGCCAGGCGGTGGTGCAGCACGAGAAGTCCACTTTCCTGGTGCCGCGATGAACGCAGAACGGCTGGCTGCCGCCCGTGATCTGGTCGAGCACGTGCTGGAACGCTTTCACGAGGCCCACCGCCGTGAGCTGCCACGGATCGTGGCGATGGCGCGAGACGTCGAAGCCGGCGGAGGCCCGGCCGGCTTTGCCGCGCCGTTCGCCGCGCTGGCCGAGGCGCTGGAGATGCACATGTTCAAGGAGGAGATGCGCCTGTTTCCGATGATGGAACAAGGCGGCAACAGCCTCATCGTTCAGCTCATGGACGATATGCAGGCCGAGCACCGGCTGCACGGCGACGAGGGCGCGCATATCGAGGCGTTGCTGCAGGCCATGCCGACGGTGGCGGACGCCGGGTCATCTCTCGCCCTGCTGCGCAAGGCATGGGACAAGTTTGGTGCCGACCTGGCCGAGCACACGCAGGTCGAGGACGAGTGGCTGTTCCCGATGTTCAGGCGCTGATTCAGGCCCGGCGCCGCGGTCTGCCGCCACGCCGTCCACGCCCCGCCGCAGTGGCCGCGTCGGGAGTGATCCCGCCTCGTTCAGCCTCGTCGTGGCTCGACGTCGGTAACGCCAGGCCCGACCGGGCCAAGATTCATGCCTCCTCGACCCAGCGGTCCACCGTGTCATCGCCGTCCAGCCAGCCCACCACCTCGGCCGCCATCGGATGGTGCACGGCGGCATAGCGCTGGCGCAGAGGCAGCCGCTCGCCACCCAGCCGATCGATGCCCCGGTCCTGCAGTGCGTGCAGGTCTTCCTCGAGCATCGCCGCCAGCTCGGCGCCAGCCAGCGAACGCGCGGCCTCGCGGAAGGCGCGCATGTAGGCATAGGCGGCCCCCTCCCTGTAACTGGCCACCAGCGTGGCGGCGGGAATCAGGCTCAGGTGCGGCTGCAGCGCCGGGTTGATGGCGTGCGCCGAGACGCAGGGGGCAATAGCACCCGGGCGCCCGGTGAATCCGCGCAAGTGCAGGAAGCGCGACATCTGCGGGCCGTCGTTGACCGGGTAGTTGTCCCACAGCGTCGGCTTGCGCCGCAATGAATCGGCCACCCGCGCCAGGTGGCCGACGCTGAATTCGCG
>JAABPT010000227.1 GCA_011391855.1 Burkholderiales bacterium | reverse complement strand
CCAGCCGGAACACGTTATCGCCAGCGAGGACACGCTGGCCCTGATCAAGGAACGCGGCGAGCAGGACAAGGCCAGCGAGATCGGCCGCTTTCCGCGCCTGTTCCGTGCCGTGGAAAGCGTGCCGCCGGGGCTGACCTGGCCCACCATCACCTTCACCGGCAAGATGACGCTGTGGCTGGGCC
The DNA here is from genome assembly GCA_011391855.1 of Burkholderiales bacterium. Lineage (GTDB taxonomy): Bacteria > Pseudomonadota > Gammaproteobacteria > Burkholderiales > Burkholderiaceae_C > Rubrivivax. Next base: position 3,927 of record JAABPT010000227.1, on the reverse strand, counting down.
AGCTCGAAGTGCAACTGCTGCAACTGGGGCGAGGCCACACCAAGGGCGACACCGTGGTCTGGCTGCCGGCCGAGCGCATTTTGTTCAGCGGCGACCTCGTCGAATTCGACGCCACGCCGTATGCCGGTGACGCCTATTTCGGCGACTGGCCGGCCACGCTGGACAAACTGGCCGCGCTCGAACCCGCCAAGCTGGTGCCCGGCCGCGGCCCGGCGCTGGAGACCGAAGCCCAGGTGGCTGCCGGGCTGGCCGGCACGCGCGGCTTCATTGCCGACGTGTATGCCAGCGTGCAGGCCGGCGCCGCCGCGGGCAAGGACCTGAATGCCGTCTACCGCGAGACGATGGCGGCGCTGCGGCCGAAATACGGCCATTGGGTCATCTTCGACCACTGCATGCCCTTCGACGTGTCGCGTGCCTTCGATGAAGCCACCGCGCACCGCGACCCGCGCATCTGGACGGCCGAGCGCGACGTGGAGATGTGGAAGTCGCTCGAGTCCTGACGCGGGGCCGGGCGATGCTGAAGACCTACACCTGGCCGCGTTATGCCTACCGGCGGGCGCCGGAACTCGACCCGGCACAAGACCAGGGGCCAATGAAAGCGCCCGTGCGCCGCGTACCGCTGGTGGTGGTGGGCGCCGGGCCCGTGGGCCTGAGCGCCGCCATCGACGCCGCGCTGCGTGGCCTGCCGGTGGTGCTGCTGGACGACGACGACACGGTGAGCGTGGGTTCGCGCGGGGTCTGCTATGCCAAGCGCACACTGGAGATCTTCGACCGCCTGGGCGTGGGCCAGCGCGTCGTCGACAAGGGCATCACCTGGAACGTGGGCCGCACCTTCCATGGCGACCGTGAAGTCTTCGCCTTCAACCTGCTGCCCGAGGCCGGCCACCAGCGGCCCGGCATGGTGAACCTGCAGCAATACCACCTGGAGCAGTACCTGGTGGAACGCGCGCAGCAGTTGCCCGCCATCGACCTGCGCTGGAAGCACCAGGTGGTGGGTGTGGTGCCGGGCGAAGACTTCGCCACGGTCGAGGTCGAAACCGACGACGGCCCGTACACGCTGCAGTGCGACTGGCTGATCGTGGCCGACGGTGCGAGGAGCCCGATCCGACGCACGCTCGGCTTGGACATCGAGGGCAAGATCTTCCAGGACCGTTTCCTCATCGCCGACGTGGTGCTCGACGGCGAGCCTTTTCCCGCCGACCGCACCGAGCGCCGCTTCTGGTTCGACCCGCCGTTCCACCCGGGCCAGAGTGCCTTGATGCACCGCGAGGCCGACAACGTGTGGCGCATCGACTTCCAACTCGGCTGGGACGCCGACCCCGAAGCCGAGAAGCAGCCCGAGCGCGTGACGCCACGCATCCGCCAGTTGCTCGACAGCCAGGGTTTCGCGCACATCGGTTTCGAGCTCGAATGGGTCAGCGTCTACACCTTCCAGTGCCGGCGCATGGCGAATTTCCGCCACGGCCGGCTGCTCTTCGTGGGCGACGCGGCGCACCAGGTGTCGCCCTTCGGCGCGCGTGGCGCCAATTCCGGCGTGCAGGACACCGACAACCTCATCTGGAAGCTGCAATTGGTAATCGAAGGCCAGGCGCCTGCATCGCTGCTCGACAGCTATGACGCCGAGCGCACCTTTGCCGCCGACGAGAACCTGCTCAACAGCACGCGCGCCACCGACTTCATGACGCCCAAGAGCCGCGCTGCCAAGGTGCTGCGCGACGCCGTGCTGTCGCTGGCCGAGGAACTGCCGATGGGCCGTGCGCTCGTCAACAGCGGGCGGCTCTCGGTGCCGGCGCTGCTGATGGCGTCGCCGCTGAATACGCCGGATGCCGACGCCTTCGAAGGCTGGATGCTGCCCGGCGCGCCGCTGGACGACGCGCCGGTGCGTGCCGGTGGCCGCAGCGGCTGGTTGCTGCCGAACACCGGCCAAGGCTTCGTGCTGATGCTCTTTGGTGCACCCGGCGCGGCGCAGCGTGAAGCGCTCGACGCGCTGGCGAACGGCCCCATCCCGGTGCAGCCGCTGGTCGTGGTGCCCGCCGGCGAGCCGGGTCCGGCCGATTGGCCGTGGCTGGAAGACACCGACGGTCTGGTGGCGCGTCGCTTCGACGCCCGGCCCGGCACCGCCTATCTCGTCCGACCCGACCAGCATGTGGCCGCACGCTGGCGCCGCTTCGACGCCGCGGCCGCGCGCGCCGCGCTGGCGCGCGCCACTGGCCAGGAGGCCCGGGCATGAACCACCTCATCACCGACCCCCACTTCGGCACGCCCGGCGAGCGCCACCGTCAGGCCTACACCCCCGGCGACGATTTCTACGAACTGCTGATCGAAGGCCACCGCGGCCTGAGCGACGCGGACAGCGAGCTGATGAACGCGCGCCTGGTGCTGCTGCTGGCCAACCATATTGGCGACTTGCGCGTGCTGCGCGAGGCCATCGCTGCGGCGCGCTCGGGTATCGCCAAGGCGCCGGAGGCCGCGGCGTGAACGAACTGCGCTATCTCGCCGGCTTCGGCAACCAGTTCCAAAGCGAGGCCGTGCCCGGCGCGCTGCCAGTGGGCCGCAACAGCCCGCAGCGCGCGCCGCTGGGCCTGTATGCCGAATTGCTGTCGGGCAGCGCCTTCACTGCGCCGCGCGCCGAGAACCGCCGCACTTGGCTGTACCGCCGCCAGCCCAGCGTGATGGCGGGTGCCTACGAGCCGCTGCCGCAGGCCTGGTGGAAGACGGGTGCAGCCGAGGGTGTGAGCGCACCGCCCGATCCGCTGCGATGGCACCCGATACCGATACCCGACGAGGCCGCCGACTTCATCGACGGCCTGCGCACGATAGCCGTCAACGGCGACGCCGACGCGCAGACGGGCATCGCCGTGCACCTGGTGCTGGCCAACCGCAGCATGCAGCGCGCCTTCGTCAATGCCGACGGCGAGATGCTGCTGGTGCCGCAGCAGGGCGTGCTCACCATCACCACCGAACTGGGCGTGCTGCAGGTGGCGCCGGGCGAGATCGCGCTGCTGCCGCGCGGCATGGCCTTCCAAGTGGCACTGGCCGGCCCTTCGCGCATCTATGTCTGCGAAAACTACGGTGCGGCGTTCCGTCTGCCCGAACTCGGCCCCATTGGGTCCAACGGGCTGGCCAATGCGCGCGACTTCCTGGCTCCGGTGGCTGCGTTCGAAGCCGACCCTTGGCCCACCGAGATCGTGAAGAAATTCGGCGGCCGTCTCTGGCGCACCCGTGCACCGGCCTCGCCCTTCAACGTGGTGGCCTGGCACGGCAATCTGGTGCCGTTCAAATACGACACCGCGCGCTTCATGACCCTGGGCTCGATCAGCTTCGACCACCCCGACCCCAGCATCTTCACCGTGCTCACCAGCCCGAGCGACACGCCGGGCACCGCCAACTGCGACTTCGTGATCTTTCCGCCGCGCTGGCTGGTGATGGAGGACACCTTCCGCCCGCCCTGGTACCACCGCAACCTGATGAGCGAATTCATGGGCCTGGTGCACGGCCAGTACGACGCCAAGCCCGAGGGCTTCCGCCCCGGCGGCATGAGCCTGCACAACGCCATGGTGCCGCACGGGCCCGACGCCGAAGCCTTCGAGAAGGCCTCGAACGCCGCACTGGCACCGCAGAAGCTGGCCGATACGCTGGCCTTCATGTTCGAAACGCGCTGGCGGCTGCGGCCCACCGCATTCGCCATGGAGGGCGGCGCGCTGGACCGCACCTATGCCGACTGCTGGGCCGCACTGGCCGACCGGTTCACGCCCACGCCATGAGCCACCTCACCGACGCCACGCACGACCCCGCCCTGCGCAGCTGGGTCGAATCGGCCAACGCGCCGGACCAGGACTTTCCAGTGCAGAACCTGCCGCTGGGCCGCTTCCGCCGTGTTGGGGTCGACGAGCCGCTGCGCTGCGGCGTGGCCATCGGCGACCAGGT
>JAABPT010000226.1 GCA_011391855.1 Burkholderiales bacterium | reverse complement strand
CGTGGCCTGCGAGTGCGAATGCCGCAACGGCCTGCACGGCTGGGAAGACCACTTCCTGTTCGAACTGGTCGACCCCGAGACCGGTGCCCCGGTGGCCGACGGCGAGGCCGGCGAACTGGTCATCACCACGCTGACCAAGGAAGCGCTGCCGATGCTGCGCTACCGCACGCGCGACATCACGCGCCTGACACACCAGCGCTGCGACTGCGGCCGCACGCACCTGCGCATCCTGCGCGTGACCGGGCGCAACGACGACATGCTGATCATCCGCGGCGTCAATGTCTATCCGTCGCAGATCGAGGCCGTGCTGGTGGGCCGGCCGGGGCTGGCACCGCACTACCAGCTGGTCATCGAACGCCGCGGCAGCCTGGACCACCTGCGCATCGAGGTCGAGGCCTTGTCGGGTGTCGAACCGGAGGCCTACGACGCCATCGCGCGGCAGGCGGTGCACCACGTCAAGTCGATGATCGGCGTCAGCGCCGAAGTCGTGGTCATGGTGCCGGGCAGCTTGCCGCGCTCGCAGGGCAAGGCGGCACGCGTGCGCGACCTGCGCCAGGAGACCGGCGCATGCGCTTGAACAGAGGAGGTTGAACGATGGCCCAACGCTGGCTGCAACTGCAGGTCAACGGCCGCCTGCACACGCTGGCGGCGCACGGCCGCGCGCTGCTGCTCGACGTGCTGCGCGACGGCCTGCAGCTCACCGGCACCAAGCAGGGCTGCGACGGCGGCGAGTGCGGCGCCTGCACCGTGCTCGTCGACGGCGAACCGCGGCTGGCCTGCATCACGCTGGCGGCCAGCATCGAGGGGCGCGCCGTCGAGACCATCGAGTCGCTGGCCACGCAGGGCCGGCTGTCGGCGCTGCAGCGCGGCTTCCACGAAAAGCTGGGCGCGCAGTGCGGCTTCTGCACGCCCGGCATGGTGATGGCCGCCGAGGCGCTGCTGCGCCGCGTGCCGCAGCCCAGCGAGGTGCAGATCCGCGAAGCGCTGGCCGGCAACCTGTGCCGCTGCACCGGCTACGTGAAGATCGTCGAATCGGTGCAGGCTGTCGTCGGCGCAGCCGGCGCGGCCACGGAGCGTTTGCCATGAAGCCCGTACACGGCCGCCCGCCGCGCGATCCGGCGCCGCCGACGCATTCGATCGGCCTGCCACAGCCGCTGGTGGACGGTGCCGAAAAGGTCAGCGGCCGCGCCCTCTACACCGCCGACCTGCCCTTTGCCGGCGCGCTGGTCGGTCGCATCGGCCGCAGCACGGTGGCGCATGGGCTCATCCGCAGCATCGATGCCACGCGCGCGCTGGCGCTGCCCGGCGTGCACGCGGTGATCACCGGCGCCGATTTCTCGGCGCCCTACGGCGTGATCCCGATCGCGGAAAACGAATGGCCGCTGGCGCGCGACCGTGTGCGCTACCGCGGCGAACCGCTGTTCGCGGTGGCGGCCGACGACGCACGCACGGCGCAGGCCGCACTGGCAGCCGTGGTGGTGGAGATCGACGCGCTGCCCGCGTATTTCGACGCCGACGCGGCGCGTGCCCCCGACGCGCTGCTGCTGCACGACGACAAGCCCGGCAACCTGGAGCGCCGCGTCGAGCAGGATTTCGGCGACGTCGACGCGGGCTTTGCGGCCGCCGACCTGGTGCTGGAACGGTGCTACGACTGCGCCGAGGTCGCACACGGCCAGATCGAACTCAACGCCACCGTGGCGCAATGGGACGCCGAACGCGAGCAGCTCACCGTGCACTCGGTGACGCAGGTGCCCTACTACCTGCACCTGATGCTGGCGCAGACGCTGGGTCTGGACGGCGCGGCCGTGCGTGTGATCAAGCCCTTCGTCGGCGGCGGCTTCGGGCACCGCGTCGAAGCGCTCAACTTCGAGATGGTGACCGCGGCGCTGGCGCGCGCCGCGGGTGGCACGGTCAAGCTCGAGCTCACGCGCGAGGAGACCTTCCTCACCCACCGTGGCCGGCCGGCCACGCAGACGCGGTTGAAGGTCGGCCTGCAGAAGAACGGCGAGATCACCGCGGTGGACGCCGAGGTGGTGCAGCGCGGCGGCGCCTATGCCGGTTACGGCCTGGTGACCATCCTGTACGCCGGCGCGCTGCTGCATGCGCTGTACCGCGTGGGCGCGGTGCGCTACCGCGGCTGGCGCGTCTACACCAACCTGCCGCCTTGCGGCGCCATGCGCGGCCACGGCGCGGTGAACGTGCGTTTCGCCTTCGAGTCGCTGCTCGACGAGATGGCGACGCAACTCGGCCTGGACCCGTTCGCGCTGCGCCGCGCCAATCTCATCACGCCGCCCTACCGCACGCTCAACGACCTCCAGGTCAATTCGTACGGCCTGCCGCAGTGCCTGGATGCGGTCGAACGCGCCTCGGGCTGGCACGAACGGCGCGGCCGGCTGCCGCAGCGGCCCGGCCTCAAGCGCGGCCTGGGCATGGCCTGTTCGCACTACGTCTCGGGATCGGCCAAGCCGGTGCACTGGAGCGGCGAGCCGCACGCGGTGGTGATCCTCAAGCTCGACTTCGACGGCAGCATCACTCTGCTCACCGGCGCGGCCGATATCGGCCAGGGCTCATCGACGCTGCTCACGCAGGTGGTGGCCGAGGTGCTGCTGCTGCCGATGCCGCGTATTCGCGTCGTCGCCACCGACAGCGCGCTGACGCCCAAGGACAACGGCTCGTATTCGTCGCGTGTCTCGTTCATGGTCGGCAACGCGGCGCTGCGGGCTGCCGAGGCGCTGAAGCGCGTGCTGGTCGAAGCCGCGGCGCGGCGGCTGGAGGTGGCCGCGGACGAGATCGAATGGCTCGGCGAATCGTGCGCCGTGGCCGGCACCGACCGCCGCCTGGGCTTCGCGGACGTGGTGCAGGCGGCGCTGGTCGACACCGGCACGCTCACCGTCAAGGGCACCTGGTCCACCCCGCCCGAAACGCAGGGCGGCAAATTCCGCGGTGCGGCCGTGGGGTCGACGGCCGGCTTCTCGTACAGCGCGCAGGTGGTCGAGGTCGAAGTCGAGGAAGACACCGGCGCCGTGCGCGTGCTGCAGGTCTGGTCGGCGCACGACTGCGGCCGTGCGATCAACCCATTGGCCGTGCAAGGCCAGGTGCAGGGTGCGGTGTGGATGGGCCTGGGCCAGGCTTTGGGCGAACAGACGCAGTATCACGAAGGCCTGCCGCTGCGCGCCAATTTCATCGACTACCGCATCCCCACCGCCGTGGAGTCGCCGCCGATCGACGTGACCCTGGTCGAGAGCATCGACCCGCTCGGGCCCTTCGGCGCCAAGGAGGCCAGCGAGGGCGGCCTGCACAGCGTGCCGCCGGCAATGGCCGCCGCGGTGCACGACGCCACGGGCTTGCGCCTGCACGCGCTGCCGATCACGCCCGACCGCGTGCTGGAAGCGCTGCAGCAGCGCCAGCGCGACGAACGGCTGGCGGCCGCGCGGGCACAGCGCGCCGCAGCGGCTGTGCCGGCTGCCGCGGCCGTGCCGGCCACCGGGGAGTGAACGACGATGCGACCGATCCCCGAATTCCACCTGCTGCGCCCGGCCACGGTGGCCGAGGCCGCCACCCTGCTGCGGCGCCCCGGCGCCCGCCTGGTGGCCGGCGGCACCGACCTGCTGCCCAACCTGCGGCGTGGCCTGCTCGACCCACGCTGCCTGATCGACCTCACGCCGATGGCCGGCTTCGGCGCCATCGAAACGAAGGACGGCCAGTGGCGGCTGGGCGCCGGCGTCACGCTGGCCACACTGGAACGCCATGCCGGGCTGGCGCAGGCGCTGCCTGCTCTCGTGCAGGCTGCGTCGCAAGTAGCGGGCCCCGGCCACCGCAGCGCAGCCACGCTGGGCGGCAACCTGTGCCAGGACACCCGCTGCGTGTTCTACAACCAGAGCGCCTGGTGGCGCGCCGCCAACCACGGCTGCCTGAAGTTCGAGGGCGACACCTGCCATGTCGCCCCGCAGGGCAGCCACTGCCACGCCGCCTACCAGGGCGATCTGGCCGCGGCGCTGCTGGCCTATGGCGCCGAGGTCGAGATCGTCGGCACCGAAACGCGCCGCCGCCAACCACTGGCCAGCCTGTTCCGCGACGACGGTGCGGCGCACCTGACGCTGGCGCCCACCGAACTC
>JAABPT010000225.1 GCA_011391855.1 Burkholderiales bacterium | reverse complement strand
CCGCCACCGAGCCCGAGGCGGTGATGCGGCGGGGCAGGTCGAGCTGCGTGGGCGTGGCCACGCTCACCGTCAGGCTGGGCTGGCTGGTTTCGGCCACCGGGTCCTTGCCGCAGGCGGCGACCACCAGGCAAAGCAGCAGGACCAGCGGGGGGGCGACGAGGGAGCGGGGCATGGGGATGGCCGAAGGAAACAATGCCGGGATTGTCGCAAACGCGGCGTGCCATGGGAGTGAGCGCGTGAATGTCCGGTGGGCTACCCTTAAGCCGTTGTTTCCTGCGTCTTTCGGAGAGCACAGTGAGCGAAGCGACCCCCCTGCCGTCGGCACCGCCGACCCTGGCCAAGCGCGTCGCGGCGCTCGACAACCAGACCGCCCTCAAGCGGCTGGACGCCATCGACCCCGCCGAAGTCGCCCGCATGCTCGCCACCCTGCCGCCGGCCCGCGCCAACGGCCTGCTGGCCGCGATGGAGCCCGACCGGCGCGCCCGCATCATGGCCGCCGCGCCCGCCGGCACCGACTGGAGCGACGGCCAGCGCTACGGCGAAGGCACCGTGGGCCGGCTGCTCGAGGATCCGCCGGCGCAGTTCACCACGGGCACGCCGGTGGCGGTGGCCATCGAGACCCTGCGCGAAGTGATCAAGCAGCGGCTGGTGACCTACCTGTGGGTGGTGGACTCGGGGCAACGCCTGCAGGGCGTGGTGGCCTTCCGCGACCTGCTGTATGCCGACCGCGCGGGCACGCTGGACGACATCATGATCCGCTCGCCGTTCGCGCTGCGGCCGAAGATGCCGCTGGTGGACGCGATGCGCGAAGTGGTCACGCGCCATTACCCCGTCTACCCGGTGTGCGAAGAGGACGGCCGCCTGGTCGGCCAGGTGCGCGGCCAGGTGCTGTTCGAACAGCAGGCCTTCGAGATTTCCGCGCAGGCCGGCGCCATGGTCGGCGTCGACACCGAGGAGCGGCTGGCCACGCCGCTGTGGCGCGCGTTCCGGTTCCGCAACCCGTGGCTGCTGGTGAACCTGCTCACGGTGTTCGTGGCGGCGGCGGTGGTGGGCTATTTCGAGGACACCATCAACCGCGTGGTGGTGCTGGCGATGTTCCTGCCGGTGCTGGGCGGGCAGAGCGGCAACCTGGGCTGCCAGGCGCTGGCGGTGATGCTGCGCGGCATGACCCTGGGCGAACTGCGTGGCATGGGCGTGGCGAAGATCGTCACCAAGGAAGCGCTGCTGGGCCTGCTCAACGGCCTGGTCACCGGCGCGCTGGCGGGCGCGGCCATGTACTGGGTGGTGGCGCGCGGCGGCGGCGACGATGCGCTGCTGCTGGGCTTGATCACGCTGTTCGCGATGGCGGTGAGCTGCATGGTCGCGGGGCTGTCGGGTTCGCTGATCCCGGTGATCCTCAAGCGCCTGGGCGCCGACCCCGCCACCGCGTCCAGCATCTTCCTCACCACCATGACCGACGTGGTCAGCATGGGCAGTTTCCTGGGCCTGGTGACCTGGCTGGTGCTCTGAATTGCTGTACCCGTCGGTGCATGTTGCACCGCAACGTGCAACGCCCCCGGCCCCGGGCCACGATGCGTCAGCTTCCGACGTGGGGGAGGGAGCGAAAAGCCCGCAGCTGTTTCAACGCTGCGGGCTTTTTTTTGTTAATTTGCGCTAACAGTCGAGCAGCCATCAGGCTGCATCGATCAACTGGCCGCTGCGGCGGTTTCAAAACAGGGGTTTCAAATGAAGCGTTCGATTATTTTCCTTGCGGTCGCGGGCCTGCTGGGCAGCGGCGCGGCCTTCGGCCAGCAGTTGGTGGCATCCCGGTTCAGCGGCGGCGTCTACATTGTTAACACCACCACCGCGGTGCCGACGCTGGTGCCGGGAACCGGCACCTACCAGATGACTGGCCTGGGCAATGGCCCCACTGGCAATGAAGTCGATGGCCAGTTCTACGGCAACCCGATCCGACTGGTCGATCTGACCACCGGCACCTCGATCCTGCGCGCTGCGCCGAGCATTGGCGAGGTGAACGGCTATACGACCGACCCGGTCGGCGGCGTCGGCTATGTGGCCGACAACGGCTTCTTCGGCTCGATCGACCTGGCGACCAGCGTCGTGACGCCATTGGCGAACCCGGGGGATGACATGGAGGCCCTGGCGGTCGATGTCGCCAATGGCACCGTCTACGGCGTCGGTAACGTCGGGGTGTTGCGTGCCTACGACATCGGCACGAACACGTGGAGTACGGTCGGCGTTCCCTTCGGTATTTCGCCTTTTTATGACGAGGCCGGCCTGGCGTTCGACCCGGTGACGAGCACGCTCTACCTTCTCAATACCGACGGTAACCTCTACTCCGTGAATCCAGCCACCGGCGCCGCCGTGCTGATCGGCAATGTTGGCTTCTCAGACAGCTTCGGCCTGACCTGGACCGGCACCGGGGCCGCCCCGATTGCCCAGGGCGTCGAACTCGACGCCGTCCCCGGCGCGCCGCTGGTGTACGCCGAGGAAATCAACGCCACGCCGGGTGCCCCGGTCTCGCTGCTCAACCCGGCCGGCGACCTGAACCTGTCCAGCCAGCTGGGCTACAGCTTCTCGGCCGGTGAAGTGCGCTACGCGCGCTTCGAGTGCAGCAACGGCCTGCGCTTCAGCGCCGGCTCCACCGCGGTGTACGACGGCCCGGGCAATGCCTCGCTGGGCGCGATCAACGGCCTGGGCGGCAGCTTCATGAGCTTCTCGGTCACCGCCAACGACAATACTGTCGTGGCCAGCGACCGCCTGGTGATCACGGGCGACCGCCAGATCACCGGCACCGACGACGTCAGCTGCACCTACGGCCTGTATGACTTCCCGTCGCAGGCCGCCACCGGCGGCGCCGCGGGTCGCGTGTACACGGTCACCGGTCCGTACCTGCGCTTCGCGCCCAGCTACGCGCTGGACGTGGAGATCGAAGGCAACCCGATCGCCGACGTCGAGTCGGCGGACCCGGCCTACAGCGAGTTCACCCTTGCCTCGCCGACCAACAGCGTGGCGTTGGGCCGGATCGGCCGCTTCAACTACGGCGAAGTGCAGGACGTGACGGGCGCGGTGCAGCCGCTGAGCCCGGCGGGCCCGCAGGTGACGCTGGTGGACCTGATGGGCGCCGACACGGCGCTGCTGTTCGCGGGTGACTTCAGCGCGGCCTCGGACGTGTTCTTCAGTTCGGCGGCGGACTGCACGGTGAACGTGCAGTCGGCGGATGACTTCAACCAGTTCGAAGCGGTGTTCACGATCGGCAGCGATGCCGCACTGGCGCACCAGCTGTGCTTCGCGACCGACGGCGTGGCAATCCCGGTCAGCGACTACACGGTGGCGCTGGACGCGGTGGCGGCCAGCCCGGCCTACGTGGTGACCGACCTGGCCCCGCAGGCCCTGGGCGAGATCACGCGCAACGGCACGGAGCTGCAGGCGCCGCTGGCGCAGGTGCCGTCGGGCTACCTGAGCCGGATGGTGCTGACCAACACCGGTTCGCAGGCGCGCACGTACGCGATCGAGGTGCTGGGTGAGACCGGCAACGTGATCTCGTCGTCGAACCTGACGGGCACCGTGGCGGCGAACGCGACGCTGGTGGTGGACCTGAACACGGTGCTGACGGGCTTCACGGCGGCGCCGCGGGCCACGCTCAACGTCACCATCGCGGCCCCGAACAACACCATCCAGGGCCTGTACCAGATCGTCAACCCGAACTCGGGCACGCTCAGCAACCACGTGATGGTGCGTCCGGGCAAGAACTGACGGACCGCGGCGGCGCAAGCCGCACGGCGCAGCACAAACAAGTGAGGGCCCGCTTCGGCGGGCCCTTTCTTTTGGTTCTTCTCCCAAGTCTGGGGCCGCGGGTCTGGCGCCGACCCCACCGCGAAGCTGTGGGCGCCGCCGCTTCAGCGCGCCAGCCACTTCTCGATGCCGGCGCGGTCGTGCGCGCGCAGCAGGGTCTGGGCGCGACGGCGCAGGCTGGCGTGGTCGGCCTCGCGGATGGCGCGGCGCACTTCCAGCAGCGTCGACGGGTGCAGGCTGAAGTCGCGCAGGCCCAGCGCCAGCAGCAGCGGTACGTTGGCCGCCTCGCTGGCCATTTCGCCGCACACCGCCACCGGGATGCC
>JAABPT010000224.1 GCA_011391855.1 Burkholderiales bacterium | reverse complement strand
AGTCGGGTTCGCCGCGGCTCTGCTTGCCGTCGCCATCGACCTCGATCGAGCGGCCCAGGCCGACGCGCAGGCTGGCGTCCCACGGGCGCTGCTCGGTGGACAAGCCGGTGAACACGCGGGCCTCGCGGTAGCGCTCGGGGTTCCAGTAGCCGCGGCCGGGCACGCCCGGGCCGGTGGGCTGTGAGTCGTCGAAGGCCATTGCGTCGACGCCCACCACCCAGCGCGGGCGGCCTGCTGCCAGCCACTCGGCGCGGCCGTTGATGCGGCGGCGCTGGTTGCCGTCGTCGAAGCGCAACGCCGCCAGACCCAGCGCGAGCCCCAGCCGGGGGTGCGGCCGGTGGTCGAAGCCCAGCGCCACGGTATCGACCGACACGCGCTCGGCGATCGCCTGCGGCGTTTCCACCAGATCGCGCGCCGCTTCGGCACTGATGCGCCAGCGGTCAGCCGGCAGCCAGGCCACGCGCGCAAAACCGCTCCACGGTGACCAGCCACCCCATTCGGTCACGCGCAGCCCGAAGCTGGGCCACAGCACGCCCATGGGTGCGTCGGGTTCACCGATGCGCCAGCGCCAGGTGCCCTGCAACTCAGTGCCTTCGGGCGCGCCCCGCGGGTCGGTGAGCGAGGCACGGCGCAGGCGCAGCTCGGCGGTCGACCCCGGCGCCGGCTGCCAGCCGGCACTGACGATCGCGTTCCAGGTCTCCAAGCTGTCGCTGTCCACGGCATGCTCGAGCACGGCCCCGGCGCGCGGGCGCAGTTCGCGGCCGATGCGCGCATCGCGCCACCAGGCCATCTCGGCGTCGGGCGTGCCGGCGAGCAGCGCATGGGCGCGATCTTCGAACCCGGCCCAGGCCCAGGCCCGTGCCAGGTCCGCGCTTTCGCCGGCGTTGTGCGGTGCGCCCAGGCGCGTGAATTCCTGCACCGCGCGGAAATGCAGGCCGGCGTAGTTGTGCACGGTGGCCAGCAGCCAGGCGCTTTCGCGGTCGGCCGGGTTGCGCGCCAGCGCCGCATCGAGCACCGCGGCGGCTTCCTCGTGGCGGTCGGCCCACAGCAGCGCCCGCGCGAGACGGCGTTCGACGCCGGGCTGCGTCGGCTGCTCGGCCAGCGTGGCGCGCCAGGCGGCGATGGCGCCCTCCGTATCGCCTGTGGCATACCGCGCCTGCCCGAGGCCGTCCAGTGCCTCGGCGCGGCCGGCCTTGGCACCTGCGAGTTCTTCGAACAGCGGCACGGCCGTGGCGGCGTCGCCGGCCCACAGCGTCTGCCAGGCCAGCGAGGGCAGCACGTCGGCGCGGCGCGCCGGCGCCACCTCGAGCACGCGGCGGTAGCGAGCGGCGGCCTCGGCGTTGCGGTCGGCAAAGCCGCTCACGCGGGCGGCCTCGATCAGCAGGTCGGCGTTGGCCGGGTCGTTGGCGAGCAGAGCTTCGTAGGCCGGCAGCGCGGCGCTGAAGTCGCGCCGGTCGACGGCCGCGCGGGCGGAGTCGATGGTGGCCGCCCACACGGGCGGTGCGGCCAGCGCCAGCGCGGTGAGCACGGCGAGCGCGGCCGCGCGGCGTGGGCTGAGGTGGGGTCTCATGCGTCCTTGCCCTCGCGCAGCGTCTGCCAGCGCACGGATTCGCTCGCCGGGCGGCGCCAGAGGTAAGGCAGTGCGATCACCGTGGTGACGGCCAGGAAGGCCCAGTAGATGATCGGGTACCACACCGCGTACGGCAGGAAGCGCACGATGCCGCGGTCGTAGCGGCGGTCGATCAGCGTGCCGGTGAGCAGCTGCAGCAGGCAGATGGTGGCGATCGCCATGCCCCAGAGGTTGGGGATGGGCGACGCGCCCACCGGCGGCAGGCCGATCGCATAGCTCACGGTCCACAGGCTGGTCAGCACCAGGAAACACACGGCCCAAAGGATCGACAACGAGCTCTCGACGAACACCGGCCACAGGCGGCGCAGTTTCCAGGTTGTCATCACGTTTCGGTGCTTGCGCAGCACCTGCATCAGGCCGCGCGCCCAGCGCAGGCGCTGCTGGTACAGCGCGCGGCAGCTCAGCGGCACAGTCATCCAGCAGATCGCGCGCGGCTCGTAGCGCACGTCGTAGAAGCGCTTCTGCAACTTCCAGGTGAGCTCGATGTCTTCCGTGGGCATCTCGGGGCTGTAGCCGCCGACGTCGACCACCGCGCTGCGCCGCACCGCGGCCACCACGCCCGAGACGGTGACGACGCGGCCCCACACGCGCTGCGCACGCCGCAGCAGGCTGATGATCGAGGAGAACTCGATCGCCTGCAGCCGCGCCAGGAAGGTGTCGGTGTTGCGCACGCGCGGGTTGCCCGTCACCGCGCCGACGCGCGGCGAATCGAAGTGCGGCACGATCCAGCGCAGCAGTTGCGCGTCGGGTTCGGCGTCGGCGTCCAGGCCGACCAGGATCTCGCCGCGGGCCAGCGGTATGGCGTCGTTGAGCGCCATCGCCTTGCCCTCGTTGGCCGGCTTGTGCACGATGCGCAGGCGGGTGTCGTGCATCAGCGGGGCCAGCGCGCCCAGCGTGCCGTCGCGCGAGCCGTCGTCGATCACGACGACCTCGAACGCCGGGTAGTCCATACGAAGCATCGCCCGCACCGAGCGTGCGATGACGGCCTGCTCGTTGTGCGCCGGCACCATCACGCTGACGAAGGGCCACTCGCCGCTGCGCGCCGGCAGCTCGCCTTGCGCCGGCTCCCAGCGCCAGCGGAAGAGCAGCGCGGTGGTGATCCACGTGATGCTGGTGACGATGGGGTAGGCGGCGAAGAACACCAGCATCCAGGCATAGGGCGGCGAGTGCTGGATCGCGCTCAATACGGATTCCATCGCGGTTCAGCTCTCGGTCATTTCGAAGTCGGTGTGCTCGGCTGCGCGACGAGGCGGGGCCTGGCGCGGTGCCGGGGCCGCGGGCTCGGCCTCGGGTTCACAGGCGAATCGCTTGATGCCGTCGCTGCGCTCGATGACCACGGTGCGGGCGCGCTGCAATGTCGGCCAGTCGGCGACGATGCGGCGCCCGTTGAAGTCGATGTCGTAACGCAGCGGCACCGGCGCCACCGCGCGGCGCGGCCCCTTGCGGCGGTGGATGCCGACGTTGTGCAGGATCCAGGCGACGGTGAGGGTGGGCATGATGATGGCGGCACCGACGATCAGGTTGCGCAGATCGTCGGTGGTGCGCGGTTGGTCGCTCACCAGCCACCAGCTCCACGCAAAGATGCCCCAGCCGGCGATGAGTGCCAGGGTGTGCAGCAGCACGTGCCAGCGGCTGGCCAGCCCGTCGCGCTGCGGGGTCGAATCAGGAGGTGGCATGATGGGGTTGTCGGCACGCGCCCGGCCGGCTTGAGGCTGACGTCCATCCCGCTGCGCTTGCTGTTGGCCGCACAGTCCAAGCGGGTAACGCCCGTGCTGCAGGTCGTGCACCCGTGACCACCGGCCACCTGCTCGGGCAGGCCGGCGTCAAGGCCGACGAGGCCGATGAGGTAGGCAGCAGCGCGGTCACGCCAACGAGCGCGTGCAAACCGACGCCGCCGGCCGGATGCCGTCAAGCTCAGTACGACAGCTCAGTTCGCCCTGGCGCGGCGGCACCACGCACCTGTTGATGTCGCCGCTGTGGCGTCGCGCGGGCAGGTGTGCAGGCAGGTGTCGAACAAACCCAAACTGGAGCGCGCGGTGAGAGGTCTCTTCGGCACTGCGGGCCGTTCCCGGGCCGGCCCCACAACGTAAACGCGCGTGCCACGCCTGGCTTCGATGCGCTACTGTCGGATCAATTGCACACGAACCCAGAGACGTCCATGGCCGAGCTTCCCCCTTACAACAACGCCCGCGGCATTGCCAGCAGCCTGCAGCTGGTGCCGCCGTTCCTGTTCAAGGACGTGACGATGTCGGTGTTCCCGCTGCGGGCCAACCTGCCGCGGCTGCGTTCGTTTTTCGACGCCTACCTCAACCGCGCCAAGGACCTGTTCGTCTTCGAGCCCTTCGTGCCCTACGTCTACCTGATCGTGCTCGACTACGGCAAGATGGCCACCGAGCTTGCGAACATGGGCTGGGTGTCGCAGATCGAGGTGGCGTTCTCGGTGCCCTTGAAGTGGATGGCGGTGCGCAACGGCGTGCCCCGCTTCCACGACTGGGCCGTCAACTGCCCTTTCATCT
>JAABPT010000223.1 GCA_011391855.1 Burkholderiales bacterium | reverse complement strand
TGGAAGGCGGCGCCGACGGCTCCGAGGCGAGCCTGCAGCTGAGCACCCTGCGCGGCGCGCTGCAGTTGTCGGGCCATGGCCAGTGGACGGCGTCGCAGTTGCGCTTCCGGGGCCAGGCCAGCGCCGCTGCCGGATCAGAGGCCGTATTGAACAATCTGCTGAACATCATCGGCCGGCGCCAGGGTGCGCTGTCCGTCATATCGATCGGATGAAAATGAACCGACCGCACAAGACCGGCGGGCGCGGCGCCGCCTTGGCCCTGCTGGCCGCGTTGGCCGGCCCCCTGGCCAGCGCACCCGCCTGGGCACAGGCCGTGAGGCCGCAGTCTCGCGCCCCCGTCACGGTGAACTTCGTCAACGCCGAGATCGAGGCCGTGACGCGCGCCTTCGCGGCCATGATCGACCGCCCGATCCTCGTCGACCCGCGCGTGCGCGGCACGATGACGGTCTACAGCGAGCAGCCGCAGAGCGTGCGCGACGCCTACCTGAGCTACCTTTCGGCCCTGCGCGGCCTGGGCTTTGCCGTGGTGGAAAGCGGCGGCATCCTGAAGCTGGTGCCCGAAGCCGACGCCAAGCTGCAGACCGGCACCGTGTCGATCGGCGACGAGGCCTCTGAAAGGGGCATTCGCGGCGACCAGATCATCACCCAGATCTTCACGCTGCGCTACGAGAACCCGAACAACCTGGTGGCGGTGCTGCGGCCGCTGATCAGCGCCAACAACACCATCAACGCCAACGCCGGCAGCAATGCGCTGGTCATCACCGACTACGCCGAGAACCTGCAGCGCATCGCGCGCATCATCGCCGCGCTCGACCAGCCCACCGGCACCGAGGTCGAGATCGTGCCGCTGGAGCACGCGGTGGCGGCCGACCTGGCGCCGCTGGTGCAACGCATCGGCGACGGCGGACCGGCCGGGGCCTCGCCCGGCGTACCGGGCAGCGCAGCCGGCAGCGTGACGGTACTGGCCGACTCGCGCAGCAACTCGTTGTTGATCCGCGCCGCCAATCCGGCGCGGCTGGCCGCCCTGCGTGCCACCATCGCCCGCCTCGACCGCCCCAATGCGATGGGTGGCTTCGGCGGCAACATGTGGGTGGTGCACCTGAGGAATGCCGACGCCACGCGGCTGGCCACGGTCGTGCGGGCGGCCTTCGGCGCCATCGGGAGCGGGGGTGCCGGCGGCGCCGGGGCGGGTGCCGCCAGCGGAAGCCCGGCGGCTCGCACGACGGCTGCCGGCGCCGCTGCCGCCACCACCCCCGTGGCCGGGGTGGCCGAGCCCAGCACCGGCGGCTTCATCCAGGCCGACCCGGCGAGCAATTCGCTCGTCATCACCGCGCCCGAGCCGCTGTACAAGCAGGTGCGTGCGCTCATCGATCAGCTCGACACGCGGCGAGCGCAGGTCTACATCGAGAGCCTGATCGTCGAACTGGCCGGCAGCGACGCGGCCGAGGCCGGCTTCCAGTGGCAGGGCCTGTTCGGCCAGAGCGGCGACAACTACGGTCTGATCGGCGGCACCAACTTCGCCAATCCTGCCGGCCCGAGCATCATCGACATCAACGTCGGCGCCGCGCAGGGTCAGGTCAACCTGGGGTCGGGCCTGAATATCGGCCTGCTCAAGGCCTACAACGGCATCGTGTCGCTGGCCGCCATCGCGCGCTTCCTGCAGACCCAGGCCAACGTGAATATCGTCAGCACGCCCAACCTCATCACGCTGGACAACGAGGAGGCCAAGATCGTGGTCGGCGAGAACGTGCCGTTCATCACCGGCCAGTTCACCAACACCGGCACGGCGGGGGCCGCGGTCAACCCGTTCCAGACCATCGAGCGCAAGGACGTGGGCGTGACGCTGCGCATCCGGCCGCAGATCGGCGAGGGCGGCGCCGTGCGCATGACCGTGTTTCAGGAGCAGAGCAGCGTCAAGCAGGACACCGCGGCCGGCACCACCAACGCCGGCCCGTCGACCAGCAAGCGTTCCATCGAGGGCACGGTGGTGGTCGACGACGGCCAGATCCTGGTGCTGGGCGGCCTCATCGAGGACCGCTACATCAACACGCGCAGCAAGGTGCCGCTGCTCGGCGACCTGCCCGTGCTGGGCGCGCTGTTCCGCAGCGAAAGCCGCGAACGCCGGCGCACCAACCTGATCGTCTTCCTGCGCCCGATCGTGATGCGCGACGCCGAGTCGGCCAACCGCTTCTCGGCCGACCGCTACGACCAGATCCGCGGCCGCCAGGAGGGGGCGCAGCCGCCGCCGAGCTCGGTGCTGCCGATCAACGAATCGGTGGTGCTGGAGCCTGGGTCCCGCGGCGTCATTCCCACGCTGCCGACCGACAGCTCGGCGCCGCTGCGGCTGCCGCCGGCCACACCGACGCCACCGCTGGAGGGCACGCCCGGCCAGCCCACCGCGCCCTGACGCAGCGCAGGCACCGCCATGGCCATCCGCCACCCCCTGCAATACGGCTTTGCCAAGGCCAACCACCTGCTGCTCGAAGACGACGGCGAACGCCTCGTGCTGTGGGCCGGCGAAACCACGCCGGCCCCGGCGCTGGCCGAGGTGACGCGCCACTTCGACATCGCCCGCTTCGAGCGCGAGACGGTGGCCACGCTGGGCCAGCGCATCGCCGCGGCCTATGCCGGCGGCGAGAGCAGCGCGGCCGCGGTGATCGGCGAGGTGGAAAGCGGCGTCGACCTGTCGCGACTGATGCAGGACCTGCCGGCGGTGGAAGACCTGCTGGAAGCTGCCGATGACGCGCCCATCATCCGCATGCTCAATGCGCTGCTGACGCAGGCCGCCAAGGACGCCGCAAGCGACATCCACATCGAGCCCTACGAGCGCAGCTCCAGCGTGCGCTTCCGCGTCGACGGCACGCTGCGCGAGGTGGTGCAGCCGAACAAGGCGCTGCACGCGGCGTTGATCAGCCGGCTGAAGATCATGGCCGAGCTCGACATCGCCGAGCGCCGGCTGCCGCAGGACGGCCGCATCTCGCTGCGCATCGGCGGCCGCGCCATCGACGTGCGCGTGTCCACGCTGCCTTCGGCGCATGGCGAACGCGCCGTGCTGCGGCTGCTGGACAAGACCGAATCGAAATTCACGCTCGAGGGCCTGGGCATGAGCGGCGACGTGCTCTCGGCCTACGAGCGGCTGATCCGCCAACCTCACGGCATCGTGCTCGTGACCGGGCCCACGGGTTCGGGCAAGACGACCACGCTGTACGCCAGCCTGGGCCGTGTGGACACTGCGGGCACCAACGTGCTGACGGTGGAGGACCCGATCGAATACGAGCTGCCGGGCATCGGCCAGACGCAGGTCAACCCGAAGATCGAGCTCACCTTCGCCAAGGCGCTGCGTGCCATCCTGCGCCAGGACCCCGACGTCATCATGATCGGCGAGATCCGCGACGTCGAGACGGCGCAGATCGCCATCCAGGCCTCGCTCACCGGCCACCTGGTGCTGGCCACCGTGCACACCAACACCGCGCCGAGCAGCGTCACGCGGCTCATCGACATGGGCGTGGAGCCCTTCCTGCTGAGCAGCAGCCTGCTCGGCGTACTGGCGCAGCGGCTGGTGCGCAAGCTGTGCGTGCACTGCCGCCGCCAGGGCGACGACGGCCACTGGCACCCGGTGGGCTGCACGCTGTGCGGCATGAGCGGCTACAAGGGCCGCACTGGCGTCTACGAGCTGATGGTGGCCGACCCGGAAGTGCGCGTGCTGATCCACAACCGCGCCGCCGAACACGAGCTGGTGGCGGCGGCGCGCGCCTGTGGCCTGCGCTCGATGCGCGAGGACGGCGAGCGGCTGGTGCGCGAAGGCATCACCTCGCTGGAAGAAGTCATCCGCGTCACCCGTGACTGAACCAGCACCGGACTAGGATGAGACAGCCCCCACGTCGCTTCGCTCCTGCCCCCCGAGGGGGCGGTCAGTGGCTTCGGACGGCCGGGCGCCACTGACATGCCCGCCTACCGTTTCGAAGCCCTGGACGCCGCCGGCAAGTCGCTCAGCGGCCTGCTGGACGCCGACAACGCGCGCACCGCGCGGGCGCAGTTGCGCTCGCGCGAGCTGGTGCCGCTGGCGGTGACGCCGGTGAGCATGGCGGCCAACGAGGGCACGGGGCCGCGTTTCACGCGCCGCGTCTTCTCGGCCACGGGGCTGGCGGTGTGGAC